>CAMZDU010000095.1 GCA_947305445.1 uncultured Selenomonadales bacterium | reverse complement strand
TTGGAGATGGCGTCGGTTTCGTTGGAGTAGACGAGGGAGCCGCCGCCAACGTCTTCGCAAAATTTGCATACTCCGAACTTTACGTCGTGGACATGGGCGTTGACGCGGATATTTCAAATTTGCCCGGCCTGGTCGACAGAAAAATTTCTCGCGGCACGAACAACATTGCCGAAGGCCCGGCAATGACTTTCAGCGACGCAATGAAGTCCGTGCGCATCGGCAAGAAGTTGGCGGAGGAAGCAATCGCGGCCGGCTGTAACTGTTTCCTGCTCGGTGAAATGGGAATCGGCAACACGACCGCCGCCGCCGCAATGGCCGCCGCTTATCTGGAAGTGAAGCCCAAGGAAGTCACCGGTCGCGGCACAAACATTGATGACGCGAAACTTGCCAACAAAATAAAAATCGTCCGCCGCGCTCTGAGAGTCAATAAGCCCAACCCGAATTCAATGCTTGACGTGCTGACGAAAGTCGGCGGCTACGAGTTCGGAGCAATGGCCGGCGTGATTATCGCGGCGTATCATCATAACTGCATTGTCATGCTGGACGGATTTAACACCGCCGTTGCCGCGCTCGTGGCCGAAGAAATTTTGCCGCAGTCCGTCGAATGTCTGATTGCCTCCCACGTCGGCCGCGAAGTCGGACACAGAGCCGTACTCGAATATCTCGGCTTGGAGCCTATGTTCAATCTTGACCTTGCACTCGGTGAGGCAATCGGCTCGTCAATCGCCGCCCGCGTGCTCGACAATCTGGTTTATATTTTCGTCTGCGGACCCGATGCGGATTTTGACGGCGAGCTTGTCGAAGAAGATACCATGCTCGAAACTTTTAAGCGGCAACTCGGACTTGACGGCTTTGAAGGCCTTGACACGATTGACGACGTGCGCGACTTACTCGGCGACGATATCCAAATTGAAGAAATTCCGATTGACGTGCACGTCAGTGAACACCGCATGGAACAAGTCGAGTTGCCTTTCAGCACGCAGACGTTGAATATCCCGCGCACGTATCCCATGGCGATTCGTGTCATGGGCGACGACGAAGACGATGTTGTTGCCGCCACGGACAGGACGTTTAATTTTTATTTGCAGACAATGCCGCGCCTGCACGACCGACCGATGATTAATTGCCGCGAAATTCTCGACAACTTGACTAAGCCGAAAAACAGTCTCGGCTACCTGGAAGAAATTGCAATTCAAGTCGCGGGCATTTCTAACGAAGACCGCCCGACTAATAAACTCCGCCACGCCGCGCTTGCCTTCACGAACATGGAGAACTGTCAATCGTATCTCGACCCCGACAACTATGACCCGCAAGCTTCGGGCGCACGTCGTGATTTGTCGATGGACTTCAGCGCAACCGCTAGAACGTTCGGTATGAAAATTTTTTTGGGCGTCGTCGATCCGGAGGAAAATCTCAACGTCGCGTTCAATTTTGGACGCAACCTTGCCGAGGAAATTTCCTTCGACACGCCGATAATCGCGCTCACCGACCTTAGCAACTTGCTTATTGATAAGCTTGCCGAAAAATTTTCCAATGCGCTTTTGAATACCGACGGCAGTTTAAAATTCGAGCCGGAAAATTTCCTCCACCACGTCCCGAAAGAATATCGGTGCATGGTCGGCGCAATAATCGGCGCAATCGTCGCGGCGGCGCACAACTCCACGCTGATTGTTATCGACATGGGCGTAGCTGACATCATTGCCCGCTATCTTGAAGAAATTTGTCCCGAAGTGCGGCCGTTTATCCTGCACTCCGCGCAACTTATCGAGTATCGCAACGAGGACGGCACGTCGCTCGGTTTTGACGGCGAAGCGGCTTGCATGGGCGTTGAGATTGTCGAGGCGGCTTTGACTGCAATTAACGAAATGAAATCTTTCGACGAGACCGGAGTGGCGAAGGCGATTAAAACTTAACTTTCATCAGCCGTCTTGATAATGACTTACAAAAAATTTCGGCGCGAAAAAATTTTTATCGCGCTGTTTATTTTTTTTGTTCCAATGCAACGAACGCAAGACGAGCTTAACTTTAAACACGGTCGACATTTAATCGGAGCACTCGGCGCCCACGTGACATTGTCGGCAAATTTTTTCGCATTCTATTGAATAACTTGCGCCGGCAGTGTATAAATTAATTAGGAATTTGCAGTTAGGAATGACTACGGTGAAAATAATTTCTCGCTCCTGATTTTTGATTGATAGAACGGAGGTTATCGGCATGAAAATTGTTGTACTTGACGGCTACACTCTCAACCCCGGCGACTTGAACTGGAATGCGCTGGCGGCTTTGGGCGATTGCAAAGTTTACGACCGCACGAGCCTGACCGACGACGCCGAAATTATTTCCCGAATCGGCGATGCGGAAGTTATCTTCACGAACAAAACGCCGCTCACAAAAAAAATTCTCGACGCCTGTCCGAGCGTCAAGTTTATCGGCGTGCTGGCAACCGGTTACAATGTTGTCGATGTCGCCGCCGCCAAAGAAAAAAATATTCCCGTCACGAACATTCCGACTTACGGCACGACCGCCGTTGCGCAATTTGCAATGGCTCTGCTGTTGGAAATTTGTCATCACGTCGCGCACCACAGTCAAGCCGTGCACGAAGGTCGCTGGGAAAGTTGCCCCGATTTTTGCTTCTGGGATTATCCGCTGATTGAGTTGGCAGGTAAAACCATGGGCATTATCGGCTACGGCAGAATCGGCCAGACGACCGGCAAACTTGCGCAGGCGTTCGGCATGAAAGTTATCGCCTTCGACTCCATGCGCGAAGTCGGTACGAAACTCGGCGACTGCTCCTTTGTCGAACTTGACGAGCTGTTTAAAACTTCCGACGTCATCGCGTTGCACTGTCCGCTGTTCCCGTCCACGCAGGGAATAATTTGCAAAGAGAACATCGCCAAAATGAAAGATGGCGTTATAATTTTAAACAACAGTCGCGGCCCTCTAATCGTCGAAGAAGATTTGCGCGAAGCTCTCGACAGCGGCAAAGTTGCGGCGGCCGGACTCGACGTCGTCTCCTCCGAACCGATTAAGGGCGACAATCCTCTGCTCGGCGCGAAAAACTGCTTTATCACACCGCACATCAGTTGGGCACCGAAAGAATCGCGCTTGCGGCTTATGAACATTGCCGTTGACAATCTGAAAGCATGGCTGGCGGGCAAAGCCGTAAATGTCGTCAACGCTTGACATGCGCCGGATAATTTTCCTACTGTTGCTCGACGTGGCGTTGACGAGCGCAGTCGCGGGTTATCTGTACTTCACACGCGGAGTGGACGCGGCGTTTACGGCGGGGTTGTCAATTTTCGTCGCCTTCTCGCCGATATGTTTGGTGCTGGCGTCGCCGTTCACACTGTATTTGGCGGGCAGGAAAATTGCCGCGCTCGGTGTGACGTTCAACAATTCCGACGCGCTGAAAATTTTGGCTGAAGTAAACGTCGTCGGTTTGCCGTATAACCGCGTGCTCACCGACGGCGAATATTACATCACGGATTTGGTGCCCGACGCTTTGTCGCAATCGCAACTGTTGACAATGGCGGCAAGTGCCGAACGCGACGCCGCGAACATTTTCGGACGCATGATTTACGACACGGCGGTAAGTCGTGCTTTGCGTCTGCAAAAGTCGACGGAATTTCTTGAGTTACCCGGTCGCGGCGTCGAGGCCACAATCAACGGGACGGTCGTTCGTGTCGGCAATCCCGTATGGCTACAAAATGTCGGTGTGTCAATCGGCGCGAACCTGCGCACGCGCATTGATCAGCTTCTCGTCAAAGGCAAGACTGCAATCGTCGTCACCACAGGCAGAGTGGCTCGCGGCATCATCGCGCTCAAAGATGCCGCCAACGACGACGCAAAAAAATTTTTGGGCGCACTTGCCCGCAACGGACTTGAAACGCTCCTTTTGACTTCTCAGCCGAAGAAGATGACAAATTTTATCGGCAAAGAATTTGCAATCAATCACATACGCACGAACCTTACGCCCGAAGGCAAAGCTCGCGAAGTGCAGATTTTCCGCGCCAAAGGTAATATCGTCGCAGTTATCGGCAACGACGTTCATGACTTGTCCGCGCTGTTGAGTGCCGACGTGTCGTTTCTGCTGACGGGCGGCTCGCTCAAATCGGAAGAACTCACCGACTTTAAACTTGATTTTGAATTGCCGACGCTTGACAGTTTCTTACTGGTCAGAGAAAATGCTTGCAAAGTCGTCCGCGTCCTCAAACTAAATCGTCAGCTCGCATTGGCGTCGTGGATTGTGCTCGTGCCGCCCGCGCTTATGACGGTGCTCGACAAGCCGCCCATACCCTTCCACCCGCTTATGGCAGTGGCAGGCGTTGCAATTTTCAGCGCGTTAATTTTGGCGAACTCCTTGCGCACACGTTAGGAAGTGTTTATCATGACTGAGCAAGAAAAAATCAACACGAAACTCCAGATGAAACTTGCAAGACGTCAACTTTAACGTTTTTTGCAACTAAGCGGACGTAACTTGAATATTTTTACGGTGCGACTTGATCAGTAATGAAAAGCTAGTGCGCCTGAACAAAGCGAAATGATTATACGAGTTACCTATCAAAAAAAATCAAGAGAGGATTTTGCGCCTTTACTCCACAGGGAGGCTTCTTGGCGCATTTTGATAAAACTATGATTAAATGCTATCGTCCGACCTATGTCGCGGAATTCAAATGCAATGGAAAAGCGTGCGGCTCTCGGTGCTGTCGAGATTGGCGGGTCGTCGTCGATGAGCAGGCATACAAAAAATTTTTGCTTTTGCCGGAAAATGATCGCTCCGAAATTTTCAGTTGCCTCGATGAGGACGCGCAAGTCTTCGTGATGAAAGATTCGGGCTTGTGTCCGTTCCTCGACGAAAATTTTTTGTGCAAGCTCCAAATAAAACACGGCGAAAAATTTTTGCCGGCAATCTGTCAAAGTTTCCCGCGAGTAACTTACAAACTCGACGACGAAAATTTTCTTCAGGCAATGACGCTGACTTGTCCGGTCGCGGCGATTGCAATCCTTTTGCGCGGCAAGCCGATAACCTTCGAGACGGTAGAGGAAGTCGGAGCGCGACAAGTCTTCGACTACACGACGAAACTCGGCAAACCCGTCAACGATTTCCTGCGCGAGCAACGGTCGGCGATAAAAATTCTTCAGCGGCGTGAATTGTCGATTAACGGGCGGCTGAAGGAGCTGTGCAAATTCTTCGGCGAAAAAATTTCCGTGCCCGTCGATTTCGACGCGGAAAGTCATGCGGCGGCTCTGGTTGAAATTTTCGGCGAAATGTACGACGCAAACTTGACCGTCGTCAAGCAATCGCAACTGATCGAGGCGTATTTAACCAACTGTAAAATTTTGCCGCGTCTGCATGAGACGTTCGCGACCGTGTTGGAAAATTATCTGGTCAACGAATTTGTCATGCGGCTTTATCCGTATGCGTTTGTCGGCGACGAGCGATTCAACGTGCGTGTTTTCGTGACGGCGTGGCGTGTGGTGGAGTTCGCGGCAGTTTTGACGGCAATTTCACGGGCGCGACTGACGCTTGAAGATTTTTTGGAGCTACTTTGCTTTTTAAGCGAC
>CAMZDU010000094.1 GCA_947305445.1 uncultured Selenomonadales bacterium | reverse complement strand
TATAACGGGCGAGCACATGTCGCTGAATTCGTTGAGTTGAAATTGAGTAATTCTTTTACGGAACCCACCGACAGTTTGGAATTGAAGGTTAAGTTCTACAATCTCAATTATCCTTGCAATCGCGCTCTGTTGAAAAAGTCTTTGTCGCTCGACGGTTATTGTGCCTTTGTCGAAAGTCTCAACGCCAATAAGCAAAGAGGTATGTACGTTAATGCGGCCTTTTTCGAGGCCTATAAGTATTGCATGACTGAGCGACCTGAGATGAAACAATTTTTGTCCGAACACGAATGGGAGTTGTTTGACATGATTGGGACAAAGAGGCCATATATAATTACGGCATTGAACGCGGCAGGCAACAGGGCATTAAACAGAATAAAATTGCCACGGTTAAAAATTTGTTAACGACAACTCTGACGTTGCAAGAAATTGCTCGTGTTGTCGAATTGAGCGAAGTGGAAATTTTACAAATCGCCAAAAATTGATTCGGAGATAATGACATGATGATTGACGAAATGCGGCGCGAACTTCAGCGGCGACTTAAACGCGGCAGATTCGCGCACTCCATTGGCGTGGCCAACACCGCTGTCAAACTTGCCAAACGTTTCGGCGCGGACGAGACCAAAGCTTATGTCGCGGGGTTGTTGCACGATTGCGCACGCGAATTCGAGAACGAAGAATTTCCCGCGCAAGCCGAAGTCCGCGGCATAAAAATCAATCCCGTCGAGCGGGCGATACCTCTTTTATTGCACGCCTATATAGGCGCGAAAATGATTCGCGAGATTTACGGCGTGGACGACGAGGAAATTTCGCAAGCGATTTACCGTCACACGGTCGGCGCACCGAACATGACGACGCTCGACAAAATCATTTACTTCGCGGACATGATTGAACCCAATAGAAATTATCCCGGCGTCGACAAACTCCGCGCATTGGCACAGACTGCCGATTTGGACGAAATTTTGCTGACGGCACTGAGCGAATCAATTATCTTCGTCGTGCAAAAAAATTCTCTCGTGCACCCCGACACCGTAGCCGCCAGAAATTTTTTGTTGTTACAACGATAACACGGCCTCAACCGCAACGCATGCCGTCTTTAGCGACAGCCCGATGCCGTGCCACAAACATAACTCGACAAAAGTGAGCAGAACCACATGGCTAATACAACCAAGGACAACATTGAAAAGAAACGCAAATCCATGAAACGCAGGCGCAGGATTAAAGCCTTCCGCCTGGTGTTTATGTTAGTAATTTTGTCCCTGATCGGTTCCGCAGTTTCGTTTATCGGTTTCAGCTTGTACAATGCGGGCATACGCGCCTACAGCGAATTCACGGACATGTATCAAAGCTACACCGACCGAAAGACTTCGCGTGTGGGACAGGCGGATCCGAAATTCGACGGCTACACAAATATTTTAATCCTCGGCGTGGACGACAGCGAACGTCGGGAGGCCGATACGATTTTGTTGCTCAGCTTTTCCAACGAGAGCGGCAAAAGTCGGATAATTTCCATTCCCCGCGACACGTGGATTACTTCGCGTACTCAATCCGGCAGACTCGGCACGCTTTACGCTTGGGGCGGCGCGACAACCCTCGTCCGCGAAGTTTCAAAATTGCTGGGCGTTTCTATTCACCAATACATAATCATTGACATGGCGACGTTCGTGGATTTGATTGACGTGCTCGGCGGGCTTGACATTTACGTTGAGGAAAATATGGATTACGACGACGAGGAGTCCGGCTTGTCGATTCACATTACGCAAGGTTATCAGCATTTGTCCGGCGAAGACGTGCAAAAATATTTGCGCTACCGCGGCGAAAAACTCGGCGACGTCGGGCGCGTGCAACGTCAGCAAAAATTTATCAAGGCACTTTATGCCAAAGTTCTTCAGCTCGACACGATACCCAAGCTCCCGGCAATCGCCGACATTTTCCGTAACCGCATGGACACCAGCGCAGAAATTTTCGACTCGGCGCACCTGGCCAACATTTTGCGCAAAATGAGTTCAGACCCACCGACGACGCTGATGTTGCCCGGCGCGGAGAACGTCGACGGAGCATGGGTACCAAACGTTGCCGAAGTGGAAGCGCGCATGAGTGAGCTTTTCCCGTTGCAAGACATTGTTCCGCAATCCGACACGGGCGACGCAGACAGCGAACCAATCGGTGAGCAACCGACAAACTAACGCTCTGCCTTCGCCAATGAGGAATTAGGAATTGTACGGTTGTTGAAACCACAACTCAAAAAATTCCTCATTCCTAATTTCTAATTGCAATTTTACACGTACAATGCGTAATAAATTTTTTTGGAGGGACGAAACTTGAAGACATTTGATTTGGCACGGAAAATTTGCAAGGCGGCCGCCGACAAAAAGGCGAGCGAAGTTATCACAATGGACATGCGAAACGTCATGTTCTCGACGGATTATTTCGTCGTGTGCTCGGCGCAGACCGCCACTCAAGTTCGCGCCATCGCCGACAACATTGAAGAGGAACTCGCTAAAGACGGCGTGCACTTCAGCCACCGCGAAGGCTATCACGAAGGCGAATGGATTTTGCTCGATTATGGCGACGTCGTAGCGCACATCTTCAAAGAAGAAAATCGTCAGTATTACGCGCTCGAACAGCTCTGGAACGAGGCGACAATCAAGCTGTATGAAGACTAAACATTTGAAATTAAAACCGATGACGGTTGCCGCGTTGAAAGTCGTGCGCATGAACGACATGGGCGCATTTCTCGATGCGGGCACCGGCAAAACTTCCGACGATATTTTGTTGCACAAGGCGCAACAGACGGCCGACGTTAAGGTCGGCGACGTCGTGACAGTTTTTTTGTATCTCGACCCGAAAAAAAGATTGACGGCCAGCATGCGCGTGCCGAAGGTGAGCGAAGGTCAAATTGCCCGCCTGAAAATTATCAACGTGACGACGGACGGAGCCTTCGTCGACGCAGGAGCCGAGCGCGGAATTTTTATGCCGTTCGCCGAAATGCGCGGTCGACCAAAAGTCGGCGAAGTCGTCTGGGCTAAACTCTACACCGATAAATCCGGCCGCCTTGCCGCGTCGATGAAAGTCTCCGACGAAATTCGCCGAGCCTCCAAACCCGCAGAGGGCGTCAAACGCGGCGACAAACTCACGGGCGCGGTCTTCAACATCATTGAGCCGGGCGCGTTCGTCTTCAGCGAGGAACGTTACATAATTTTTATCCCGCAGAAAGAAATTCCGCGTGCATTGCGTGTCGGCGAAGTCGTCAAAGTGCGGATAACTTTTCTGCGCGACGACGGACGACTTGACGGCTCCCTGCGCGAGATAAAAGAAAATGCTCTGGCACGCGACGCCGAGAAAATTTTTTCGTTCATGCGGGCGAACGGCGGCTCCATGCCCCTGCACGATAAAACTGCACCCGAAAAAATTTTTGACGCGTTCAAAATCAGCAAGGCGGCGTTCAAACGGGCAGTCGGTCATCTCTTTCACGAACGACGGATTGAGAAGATTGACGGCGGTTTTAAAATTGTCGACGATAAGTCGGAGGCTGCACAATGAACGACGAGCAACTTTTAATTCAACTGCGCGATTGTTTCACCGCCGGATATACCCTGCCGCAGTTTTGCATTGACAACGGATTGAACTTCCCACCGTCAGGCGGGAGTAGTTCAATTTGTCGGTACGTGTCACGATTACGGTATAAACGCGCCCTTCGACAAGACGATTGCAAGTTATCTTCAACAAATGCTTAACGAAAAAAATTTGCCTTATCGCGTCGAGAGTTGGGCGGCGGCAAAAATTTCATCAGCGCGGAACTGGAAGACTACAAGCAAAAACTTCGGGCGAAAAAAATTCCAATCGGTGCGCTCGTCATGAACTGCAACCCGTTCACGTTCGGTCATCTGCATTTGGTTGAGTTCGCGGCGGCAAAAGTTGCGCGGCTGTATATTTTCGTCGTCGAAGAGGATAAAAGCGAATTTCCATTTGCGGACAG
Source organism: uncultured Selenomonadales bacterium (assembly GCA_947305445.1). Classification (GTDB taxonomy): domain Bacteria; phylum Bacillota; class Negativicutes; order Selenomonadales; family Selenomonadaceae; genus Quinella. The sequence goes on along the minus strand of CAMZDU010000094.1, from coordinate 1,609 downwards.
GCTCGAACTTGTAAAACAGAGCGTGAAAAATTTTTCCAACGTTGAAGTTTTGCCGAGCGGGAAGTTCATCATTTCGCAGCAAACTTTTTCGGGATATTTCAATAAATCCGAACTTCAAAACGTGCAAGTTGATTCGAGTGAGGACGTTGAAATTTTCGGGCGGGAAATTGCGCCGGAGCTTGGCATTACAATTCGATTCGCGGGCGAGGGGTCGACTGATAACGTCACGCGCCAATATAACGAGACCATGAAAAAAATTTTGCCGCGTTACGGTGTGGAGTTCTGCGAAATTCCACGCAAAACTTTCGGCGACGAAACAATTAGCGCAAGCACCGTCCGCGAAGCTCTAAAGCGCGGCGACTTCAACAAAATAAAAAATCTTGTTCCCGACACGACACTGCTCTATTTGCGCGGTCGACACTCCGTCACGAAATAACGAACGGCATAAAAAAAAGCCTCCGTCGATTATGACGAAGGCTGATTTTTTTTTAGAAGTCAGCGTTTGATGATTGACGGCAAGATAATTGCAAAGATAACTAAAATTATTCCGACCGATTCTACGAGACCGAACACCGTGTCGAAAATTATCCTACTGATGATGACTGAAGCGGCAGGCTCTGTTGTCGCAGTGATTGAGGCTTCTTCCGGCGTCAGAAATTTTAAGCCCGCGTTGAAACTAAGAAAGGCTCCGATTGTACCGAAAATTATTATCCAGCTGACATCGAAGCAAACTTCCGATGCAAAAAACGGCAACCAGTTAATCCCATCAATCAGCGCGAACGTCGACAACCCGCCGATAAACATGCCCACGCCCGTCAAAAAGTACGGGTCAATTTTTTTTGCAAACAGGTGCTTTGGAAATATCGCGCTGAAGGCGAAGGCCGCACCGCTTGCCAAAGACCACAGCACGCAACCGAGCGGCACAATTAATTTGGTCGGATTACCACCCGTCACCAACAGAAACACGCCGCTCATAGCCAAAATAACCGCAATTATTTCGCCGAACTTGGGCGGCCGTCTGTGGTAGAACGACTCCCACATCACGACCATTGCCGGACAGGCATAGGTGATTACCGTCGTGGCAGCCGCGCCGCCGATTGAGATTGCTTGAAAATACGTGAACTGCATAAACATCACGCCGATTATGCCGTAAATTATCACGTCAAGCCATAGGCGCGGGCGACGTTTGAGCAGACGGAGCGACAGCCAAAATTTTTTTCGCCGAGCCGCAATCAAAATCAATATCGCGCCCGCCAGGCACATGCGCACATTCGTCAACTCCATTGGCGACTTCATCGAGTGCGAAAAAAAATCTTGAACCGCTACGCCCGAACTTGCCCAAAAAATTCCCGCCAGCCCTACGAAGATTAACGCCATACTTCTGCTCAAAATTATCACCTGCTTTTATTACTACAACGACATTGAACTACTCCCGCCTAGGCGGGAGATTCTTGAGAAGTTTGGAAGTCAAGCAACCCTTATTCTCAAAGGTCTGTCCAAAAGACCCACACACAGTCGCTCAAAATTGAGTCTCTGCTTGCTTTTGCGCAAAATATTTGCCGCGCCGTTCACGTCGGCATTTATCAGCCTACCGCTTAAAGACCTGTAC
>CAMZDU010000093.1 GCA_947305445.1 uncultured Selenomonadales bacterium | reverse complement strand
CGTTGTAATAGGCGTCGAAGCCGTCCGCGCTCGTGACACGCCAATTACCGTCCGCGTCGTGCTCCAGCTCCAATTCTAACTCAAAATTAAAATTCAACGTCGGATTGTAAATCATAACCGTCGAAGTCTGCTCGTCGCCTTCGGGGTGCGGTCGAGTAATGCTTTTAATTTCGCAGGTCGCCGCACCGGTATTTTGCAAAAATTTCTGCGCGTCGGTCGGATTGGTCGGGAAGGTGACTTTGCCGGTGGTGATGTACTCGTCGAGAGCCGCCCGCGCAGAGTTTACGAAGTCGGGCTTAAGCTGTTCGTAGCGGCGTTGCAATTCGTCCATTGAGTAAGCGGTCGGAGCGAGCGTCGAATTTATGTGCGCGGCCAAAATCTCCGCCGCCGCCTGATTGATAAGCGCGTCCGTGTCGACGTACTTTTTAAAAGTTTCCAAGTCGTGTGCTTCGAGCGCGTGTCGAGCGGCCGCCGTGGCACTTTCCTGGCGATTGTTCAGTTGCTGTATGTTGTAGGAAATTCCTACGCATAAAGCAACGAGCACGATTAAAAGTACGACGATTGCCGCCAAAAATTTTTTTGTAGACATTTCTAACTCCAAACTCATCGAAATTATATCGGTCGCCAAATCATTCCTAATTAATCAAGTCTGGTCTGCGTGCGCGGGTTAAAGTTAAAGCTTGAGTCTCGCGCCATTTTTTTATTTCGGCGTGATTGCCAGACAGCAACACTTCGGGGACTAGTTTGCCCTCGAAGTCACGCGGGCGGGTATATTGCGGAAAACCGAGCATTCCGTCGAAGAATGAATCGGTTGCGGCAGACTCCGCCGAGCCCAAAACATTTGGCAACATTCGCGCCACGGCGTCGACGATAACCATCGCCGGCAATTCGCCGCCGGTGAGTACGTAGTCGCCGATTGAAATCAATTCGTCAGCCAAATCGTAAATCCTGGCGTCGAAGCCTTCGTAATGTCCGCAAACAAAAATAATTTGGTCAAGCGCGGCAAGTTCTTTGGCTTTGGCTTGCGTGAAAACTTCGCCGCTGGGGTCGGTGATGATTATCCTGCGCGAAAGATTTTCGTCGGATTTTCCGAGCACGTCACGCACGGCACGATAGACGGGTTCGGGCTTTAGCACCAGGCCCGCGCCGCCACCGAAGGGCGAGTCGTCAACTTGTCGGTGCTTGTCATAGGCGAAGTCGCGCAGTTGCGTAAATCTCACCTGCAGAATATTTTTATCGACGGCGCGTTTGATTATGCTCTCGCCGAAGACGCCGCCGAACATTTCGGGAAACAACGTTATAATATCGATTAACATATGCACTCTTATTTTAATTAAAAGTTGACATTGGAAATAATGTGCGTTGACTGTTTTTGTCTTTTGCGCTATATTTTTTTTGCTGGCTACGATTCGATTGTTTTGGCAATGTCACCTTTTACGAAGTGGACAGTATTACGAACAAGAAAACTGTTCGCTTGAATTATATCAGAACTCTTTCGAGTTTCAACACTTACTTTATTAACGGGAGGAATTTTTTATGGCAACGATTATTGCACCGTCGATACTTTCGGCAGACTTTGCTCACCTGGCCGACGATATCAAAAAGGTTACGGACGCGGGCGCGGAATATATTCACGTCGACGTTATGGACGGCTCGTTCGTGCCGGAAATTACGCTCGGCGCGACCGTCATCAAAGACTTGCGCAAATGCACCGACGCCGTGCTTGACGTGCACCTTATGGTTGAGCACCCCGAAACGCAACTGGAAAGCGTCGCCAAGGCCGGCGCGGACATCATCACTTTCCACGTCGAGGCGACCAATCACGCGCACAGAGTTATCCAAAAAATTCACGAGCTGGGTTGCAAGGCGGGCATCGCGCTCTGCCCCGGTACGTCACTTTCGGCAATCGAGGAGCTTATCGAATACGCCGACATGATTTTGGTTATGACGGTCAATCCCGGCTACGGCGGACAAAAATTTATCGAATCCATGCTCGGCAAAATTCACATGCTCTATCACATGATTGAAGAGATGGAGACCGAATGCGACATCGAAGTTGACGGCGGCATCAACGCGGAAACTTCCGTGCTCGTGCGCGAAGCAGGTGCGAACGTTTTGGTTGCAGGTTCGGCGATTTACTGCGCACCCGACGTGGCTCAAGCAATCAAAGACATTCGCGGCAACGAAATTATTCACAGCGACGAGGATTGATTTATGCTAGGCAAAAAATTTATCGCGGCGTTAATTATCGGCGGCAATCTGCTTTTCACTTCAACACTCAACGCCGCAGTTCAAACCTATAACGGCGTCGGCGAATACATAATGGGCGAGCGCGACACACTCGAAACCGCCAAACAAAGTGCGAAGGATAGAGCACTTCGCAACGCGCTGGAAAAAGCCGGCGTCCTGGTTCAAAGTCATTCGCGCACCGAAGATTTGGAACTTGTCGAGGACGTAATCACCGCTCAGACGGGCGCAGTCTTGAAAGTCATTGAGACCTTGTACGAGCGCGAAGACCTTTTGATTCGTGCGCGGGTTGTTGTCGACATTGACGCCGACGACTTGAATCGCCGCTTGGAAAGTTTCAACAACATGCCCGTCGCCGATAAAATTTCTCTCGCCAACAAAAAAGTCGACGAGGCCATGAAGTTTTGGTACGACAACAAAAACGACGAGGCGATTGCACTTTTGACGGAGGCGGCCGCCTTGAATCCGAACGACGCACAAATTTATTTTAAGCGTGCGATGATTTTTGTTGGGCTGGGCGAATTTACAAATGCCGGTTACGACGCCGAAAAAGTTTTGCGGCTCGACCCGAATCACACGGATGCCCTGTGGATTCGCGGCGCGAACAATCTGTTGGCGGGCAAACACTCCGAAGCGATTGACGACTTGAACGCCTCGATTCGTCTCAACCCGAAAAACAAATACGCTTATTATTTCCGCGGCCTTTATTACAAAAATTTCGGTGAGAACGACAAAGCCCGCGAAGATTTTTTGCGTGCCAAGAAGCTCGGCTTTTACGGCTCGGCAGCAAAAAAATTTCTTGAAGGCGATAAATGACGACTTCGCCGCGACGACGTTTCAAAAAATTTTCAGCTCCTGTTGCGGGGCTGATTTTTTTTTGCGATAATGCGTCAGAAAATTTTCGGCAGGTGATGATTTTGCGAGACGAATACTTGACGCAGGAACGCGCTCCGATTCTGGAGGCCTTGACCAAGATGAAAGCGACGCGGCTCGTGCCCTTTGACGTGCCCGGACACAAACGCGGGCGCGGCAATCGCGAGCTTGCAGAATTTTTGGGGCAAGCGTGCCTAGATGTGGACGTCAACTCCATGAAGCCGCTGGACAATCTATGTCACCCCGTCAGCGTGATTCGCGACGCGGAAATTTTGGCGGCGGAAGCATTCGGCGCGGCGCATTCGTTCTTTATGGTCGGCGGCACGACTTCGGCGGTGCAGGCAATGATTCTTTCCACGTGCAAGCCCGGCGAGAAAATTATTCTGCCGCGAAACGTCCACCGCTCCGCAATCAACGCGCTGATTTTGTGCGGCGCGGTACCCGTCTACGTCAATCCGCAAGTCGACGAGCGGCTCGGAATTTCTCTCGGCATGAAGGTCGCCGACGTTATCGCCGCAATAAAAAATAATCCCGACGCCAAAGCCGTTCTCGTCAACAATCCGACTTACTACGGCATTTGCTCCGACATTGCGACGATAACCGAAGTTGCGCATGCGCACGGCATGAAACTTTTGGCGGACGAAGCTCACGGCACGCACTTTTACTTCAGCAAAAAATTGCCGCCTTCGGCAATGAGTGTCGGCGCAGATATGGCGTCGGTCTCCATGCACAAAAGCGGCGGCTCACTCACGCAAAGTTCTCTGTTGTTGACGGGCGCGAACATAAACGCCGGCTACGTTCACCAGATTATAAACCTTACGCAGTCGACGAGCGGTTCTTATCTGCTTATGGCAAGTCTTGACATTTCGCGGCGGAATTTGGCTCTGCGCGGCGCGGAAATTTTCGACAAGGTGATTGAGCTGGTCGAATACGCCCGCGACGAAATTAACTTCCTCGGCGGCTGGTATGCTTACGGCAAGGAGTTGACGGACGGCGATTCGGTCTTTGATTTCGACGTGACGAAGCTGTCTGTCTTTACGCGGGCGGTCGGTTTGGCGGGCGTGGAGGTTTACGACATTTTGCGCGACGAATATATATTCAGCTGGAGTTCGGCGACATTGCCAACGTGCTGGCTTACGTCTCCGTCGGCGACCGCGTTAAAGATATTGAGCGGCTCGTCAGTGCTCTGGCGGACATCAAGCGCATCTATCGCAAAGATCCGTCGCGGCTGATGAAAGTCGAATACATTGACCCGATTGTTGACGCCGCGCCCAAAGAGGCTTTTTATGCCGACAAAGTCTCGTTGCCGATTGAACAGACCGTCGACAAAACTGCGGCGGAATTTTTGATGTGCTATCCGCCCGGCATTCCGATTCTTGCTCCTGGCGAGCGAATCACCCGCGAGATTTTGGATTACGTGCGCTACGCCAAACGCAAGGGCTGTCAAATGACCGGCCCCGAAGACATGTCTATTCGTCGATTGCAGATTATGGCATGAACTTTTCGCGACAATCGGCGCAAAATATTTTTGGAGGGAATTTTTATGACGATTGATGAACTGTGTGCGAGTTTTCTTGACGCGAATCATCCCGCGAACAAAAATCCCGAACGGTTGGATTTTTTCCGTGAGTTGTGTCAAGAAAGTCGCCGCATCGAAATGGAACTGAATGCCGTCTATCACACGCCCGAAGAGATCGTCGAGATTATGTCGCGGCTGACAAATCGGCAGGTCGACCCGACGTTCAGACTGTTTCCGCCGTTTACTGCAGATTTCGGCAAGAACATCACCTTCGGCAAAAATGTTTTCGTCAACGCGGGCTGTCACTTCCAAGATCAGGGCGGCATAACAATCGGCGACGGCGTACTTATCGGGCACAATGTCGTTCTCGCAACGGCGACGCATGCTCTCGCGCCGAGTCAGAGTCGCAAACTTTACTACAAGCCGATTGTCATTGGCGACAACGTTTGGATTGGCTCAAATGCCGTGATTTTGCAGGGCGTCACCGTCGGCGAATGGTCGGTCATTGCGGCCGGAGCGGTCGTCACCCGCGACGTGGAACCCTACACCGTCGTCGGCGGCGTGCCCGCGAAATTTATCCGCAAAGTCGACAACGATTTGCCGGAAGGTGCGCCCGTCGATTATTTGGAAGGGCACATATGATGAAAAAATTTTTTACAGCGTCGAGTTTACTCGCGCTGTTGTTGACGGGTTGCAGTGACAATTCGCAAGCACGGGAGGCAAAATTTTTGAACACGATAAATATTTCTGTCAACGGCAAAAATTTTTCCGCGACGCTCGAAGACAATCCGACTGCCCGCGCCTTTGCAAGGAAGTTGCCGCTTGAAGTCGAATCAACCGAACTCAACGGCAACGAAAAATATTTTTACCTCGATGAAGATTTGCCGAGCGATTCAGTGCACGTCGGACAGATTCACGCCGGCGACTTGATGTTGTTCGGTGCGAATTGCGTTGTAATTTTTTTGAAGGACTTCGCGACGAGTTACAGTTACACGCGTTTGGGCAAGATTGATAACCCC
>CAMZDU010000092.1 GCA_947305445.1 uncultured Selenomonadales bacterium | reverse complement strand
ATTCTTTCCGGCAAATACGACGACTTGCCCGAAAACGCGTTCTACATGGTCGGCGGCATTGAGGAGGCCGTTCAAAAGGCTGAAAAACTCAAGGAGGGCTAAGCAATGTCAACAATCCTGCTTGAGGTCGCTACGCCCGACAAAGGCGACGTTTACAAGAACGGCATCGTCATGTTAATCACCCGCTCGATTGTCGGCGACTTGGGCATTTTGCCGAAACACGCCAGACTTTTGACGGAGCTTATCCCGCACGCCATGCGCATTAAAGAAGGCGGCACCGAGACGCAACTTTTTGTCAGCGGCGGATTTATGGAAGTCACGCCCGACAAAATCACAATCCTGGCCGACAGCGCGGAGAACCCCGACGAAATCGACACGGAGCGTGCGCGGGAAGCTTATAAACGTGCCAAAGAACGTGTCGACGCTTTCAAGAGTGCGCCCAAATCTCATGAGGACATCGATATTGAGCGGGCGGAGGCGTCACTTGCCAGAGCGAAGGCGCGACTTCTCGTCAAAGGTGAAAACGTCGCTTAATAAATCTTTTGTAAAAAAATTTCCCGTCGACTAATCGGCGGGATTTTTTTTTGAAAGAATTCGGCGTCACAATTCTTCGGTCATTGAACTTCTCACCATTTTTGGATAAAAAATTTGTACGATTGCTTTCCGAGCGATGCAGGAATTTTGCGTTGACAGTCGGCGGCCGTTAGTATATTCTTCGTGAAAAGGGAGTTGAATATTTTGATAAGCATAAACAATTTGGAACTCATGCTCGGCAAACGCGAAATCTTTGCTGACTTAAATCTGGAGATTGCCCGCGGCGAAAAGGTCGGACTTATCGGCGGTGAGGGCGCGGGTAAATCGACACTGCTCGACATTATGGCGGGCAGAGTTTTGCCGACAGCGGGCGACGTGAAAATTGCCGGCGAAGTGTTGTCGGTTAACGGTAGCGTCTATGCCGATTTCTCCGAAGTGCGCATGGCGGAAATGTCTGCAATCGACAAACTTAAGCGGGCACTGCGCGGCCTAAAAGACGACGAGATAATTTTACTCCTGGACGAGCCGACAAAAAATCTCGACGCGGAAGGTATCGAGTGGCTTATAAATTTTTTGCGCCGGCACGAGACTTTGACGAGCGTCATAGTCAGCAGTGACAGATATTTTCTGCAACAGACCTGCTCGCGCACGATTCAGCTTGGCAACGAAATAATTGAGCCGATAAAAATTAATTGCGCTCAACTTTTGCCACCGACACCTTCGGGCGCGGTACCGATTGTCCTGCAGGTGGAGAATCTGTTCAAAACCCGCGACGGCGAGCCGCTGTTCAAGGACGTAAGCTTCACCATTCGTCAGGGGCAGAAAGTTGCTTTCGTCGGCAAAAACGAGCGCGGCAAATCCAAATTGCTGAAGGCGTTGGCGACGGCCTTCCTTAACGGTGACGAGACCGGCGGTTGTCTGCGCGGACGAATAAATTTTTCCGACGGAGTGAAAGTTTTTTCAATGCCGAGAGTTTACACACACGCGGCGGCTAAAATCGAATTCGACAAATTGGCGTTCGGCACTGCAAATTTTTTGTTGCTCGACAATCCGACCGCTTGTCTCGACTTGCCGACGATTGAGGCATTGGAAAAAAATTTGGTCGCATTCCCCGGCACGATAATTTTTGTCGACGAAGACCGCGCTTTTATCCAAGCCATAGCAAATCGAATTATGGATATCACCACGCAGGGCACTGTCGACAGAATTTCCGACTACGAAAATTTTTTGACGAATGAGACCGTTCGTCTGCAGATACGCGACAAGTACAAGTTGTAAGGAGGCGGCGACGATGGCAACACGAGGAATTCGCGGTGCAATAACCGTTGACGACAATTCCGAGGAAAAAATTTGGCAGGCGGCGCGGCTCCTCGTTACGGAAATTTTGTCGCTTAACGAACTGCACGCGGAGGACATCTGCGCAATAATTTTTTCGACAACCGAAGACTTGACGGCGGCCTTCCCTAGCTCGGCAATTCGTCAGTTGTCCGCTTTACGATTGGTGCCGCTGTTCGACACGCGAGAGCCGGCCGTAGAAAATTCGTTGCCGCTTTGCATTCGCGTGCTGATACTGGCAAACCTCGACAGGCCGCAACAGGAAATCCGTCACGTCTATTTGAACAACGCGAAAAATTTGCGTCCCGATCTTAATTGTACAGAGCATTGAACCTCCCAGCGCGAGAATTCCCCCGCCTTTAGGCGTGGGGTCGTTGACATTATCGACTAAATTCTAAAAGGCCGCACACTTACGTACGGCCTTTTGTGTTGCGTCAAAATTGATGAGCTGTTAGGTTGTTTCAGTTTTAAACGAGGCGTCAATTTCTTCAAGCGACTTGCGTTTGCTTTCGATGCCAAGGGCGAGCACGATTATCGATACGATTACGAAAACTGACGCGAACATCATAAAGATCAAATTCATTTGCGCACCGCCGACAAGCAAGACGCCGACGAGCATCGGAGCTAACATGCCGCCGATACGACCGAAACCTGCCGCCCAACCCGAACCGAGCGCACGAATTGCCGTCGGGTAAAGTTCCGGCGTGTAAGCGTAAATTACGCCCCACGCGCCCAGGTTAAAGAAACTCATCGCCGCGCCCCAGCCGAGGAGTTCATAGCTCGCCGTTGCGTTGCCGAAATAGTAACTGCACACGCCCGACATCATCAGGAAGATTGACAGCGTGTAGCGTCGCCCGATAACGTCGACGAGTATCGCCGCGGAGAAGTAGCCGGGCAGTTGCGCCAGCGTCATTATCAGCACGTACTCGAAAGTTTTGACGACCTCAAAACCTTGCGCGAAGACAATCGACGGCAACCACATGAAAATTCCGTAGTAGCTGAAGACGATGCCGAACCACGCAATCCAAAGCATCAGCGTGCGCGTGCGGAAAGTTTTCTTCCACAGCGTGAGGACGTTGAGTTTAAAAATCGGCGTGGCTTCTCCTACGAATTCGTCGTCAAACGGTCTGCTCGGCACGTGAAGTTTTTTCTCCAGCGTCAAAATAATTTGTCGCGCCTCGTCAATGCGGCCTTTCGACAGCAAGTAGCGAATTGATTCGGGCATGTGCAGACGAATCAGGAAGACGTAAAGCGCGGGTAGTGCGCCGATTATGAATGCGATATGCCAGCCGAACTTCGGAATTAATATGTAGGAGATTAACGCCGCCACGAGCCAGCCGACGCCCCAGAAACTTTCTAGCAGGACGATGAACCGTCCGCGCAGTGCCGAGGGTGCGTATTCACTCATCAGCGTCGCCGCAACGGGCAATTCGCCGCCCAGACCGAAGCCGACAAAAAATCTGAACACCAACAGCGATTCATAACTCCACGCCACCGCGCAAAGTCCCGTCGCCGCGCTGTAGAGGATAACCGTCGCCGCGAAAACATTTTTGCGCCCGAAATGATCTGCAATCGTGCCAGCCAACACCGCGCCCAACGCCATGCCGATTAAGCCGATGGAGCCAATCCAGCCGACTTGTTCGGGAGTCAAACCCCAGTCACGCGCCAAAATTGGGAGCACGAACGAAATTAGCCCCGTGTCCATGGAATCAAACAGCCAGCCCAATCCCGTAACGACCAGCAATTTATAATGAAACGAACCGACCGGCAAATTTTCAAGCCGCTCAAGTACCACCGCAAACAACTCCTTAACCGCAATAAAATTTAAAACGGTTTGAATTTTATTTTACGGGCGAAGAAATTGCAAGCCCGCCGACAAATTTACTTGTCCATTCCAATTAAAACAGTTGCCGGAAATTTTTATTGGCGAATAATTTTTTCGAGGCGGCGCACAAAATTCACGGGCGAAAAATCTTCTCCCGCCGCCGACAAATTTTTTGAGTAAGTCGGAAAATTTTTGTCGAAGTCATTGATAAATTTTTCCAGCACGCGAGCCAAGTCGTCGAGATTGCCGCTGTGAAAAGTTTCGCCGACGCGGTACAGCTCGAAAACTTCGGGATTCATATCGTCGCTGGCAACGACGGGTTTACCGAAGCCGATTGCCGTGAACAACATTCCGCCCCAATGATAACGATAGCGCGGCGCGGAGTAGGGCATCAACAGCGCGTCAACGCCGAGAATCGCCCGCTGCCATTGTGCGCCGATTAAACCTTTGTGCAGGAAACTCAGCCTCTCGTCGCCGCCATATTGCCGGATAATGTTCTCGAAGTCGTCGGAGTCCTCGGCATGCATCGTCGAGCCTTGAACTTGCAATTCGACGCGCCGCGTGTAGTTGCCGCGCAAGAAAACTTCCAAAAGTCCGCGCAAATTTTTTTCTCGACGATACTGCCCGAAAAATCCGACCTTGAGAACTTCGCCCGCCGCAGAAATTTTCGGCGCAACTTTTAAATCACGGGCGGTATAAGTCGGCGGATAAATCGTAAAAATATTTTCGCGCCGCTGTCCGAAAATGTTGTCGGTAAACGTGAGCACGACCGGCTTAATATTTTTGTTGTCCGCGAGATTTTCTGCCGCCGCCAAAAATTTCGGAGCTTCAGTCGGATTTATACCGTGCAGAATAAAAATCAGCGGCACGGAAATTTTTTTCAACGCGCTGTGATTCAACGCCCGCAAATATCTGTAAGTAGACGTGGGCACAATCAGCGCGTCGAAATTTTTTTGCGCGTCGGCAAGTTGACTGTACCAGCGTTGACGATTGACTTCGCGTTTGGCCGCCGAAAAAATTTTCTTCAGCCCGCGGGAGTTCGTGTAAGTTACGGCGTCGCCTTTTAGCCGCGTGACGGGCGTTTGATAGTCGAATTGGAACGAAAAATTTTGCGGGACGTAAAACTCCACCTCATGGCCGAGTGCACGAAACTCCTCGACTAAAATTCTGTCAAACTCGACCTCGTGACCGCCGGGCGTCATTATGTTTTCAAAAATCGCAAGTCTCAACGTTCAAACCTCCGCAACGTTTCGATTATTGATGCGTCCAATTCGTCGAGCAGAACGAATCGCCGGCGATAAAGTGCCCGCTTGTGCGTGGGAATTTCGTCGGGAGCTTTGCGCGCCTCGACGAGCGGCAACTCGAAAAATCTGGCGTCACCGGTCGCGACGCCGCCAACTTCCCGCCAAAAATCGCTGAACGACGTTTTAAGCTTCCTGTCGCGGCGGACGTGATTGTTGGCGTAGTAGCCCTCGTTGGTGACAGCGAAAATTTTTTTCACGCCCAAAACTCGCGCCACCGATTGCGCGGCGTAGAGAATCAAATTTTTCGTGCGGTAAGCGTGACAACGTTTGGTGATGCGCTTTACCAAATCTTTGGCGTCGTCGACGTTGGGACCTTGCATCGCGCCAATCCACATCGCCCACTTGCCGTCACGACAAATTAACTCGTCGCGTGCGAGCCAGAAGATAATTTGATAAACGGGCACTTCGTCGGGCAACTTAAACATCACCGCCGCTAGTCCCTCTTTGCGCTGACCGGATTCCGCGCACAGAACAAGCTCCATTTCGCCGAGCGTTTCGTCAAGCGGCATGCGCCACAGATTGATTTTTTTGTCGCCGTAAAGTTTGAGCATGAAGTCTTCGTTAAATTTTTCCGACAAAAATTTCATGTTGTCTTCGACGAGCCGCGCCCGCTCTTCAAAAGTCGACCGCCAATAAAAAAATGCCCGCGTCGCCTGTTCGTAAACAAACGGATAACCGTCTGCGAC
>CAMZDU010000091.1 GCA_947305445.1 uncultured Selenomonadales bacterium | reverse complement strand
CAATTTCTATCCTGCCGCATATATTCGCACGGAAACTTCAACCGCCGTTGTCAACGCGGAGGAGCCGTTCCCGCCCAACGGTGACTTCCACAAACTGCAACAACTCCTCAAGCAAATTTGTCACACAGTCATAGAATGTTACAGCGTCGACGAGCTTGTCGAGTTCGTTGACATGAATCGTGATTTTGGAAAATAATGAGTGGCGCAAATCGAAATTTCGCTTAAATTTGCTTGCAAGCTGTGTTGCACGCGCAACAACATGGCAAATTTTTCAATGATATAATCATCAAAATTTATCGAAGGAGGCGGCAACTTGTGCGGAAAATTTTTTTGATTGTCCTGTTGGCGGGCTTCGTCGCTTACGCGGGCATGAACCTGGCCGAGAGCGTCACGCCGTATGTCAGCATTGCCGAGGCGCGTTCATCGACCGGCAGCGTACAAGTCAAAGGCCTGCTCGATAAAAATTTTGCTCCCGTGCAGAACTGCGATGAATTTACCTTCAGTCTGTCTGACGAGACGACCGGAGAGACAATGCGCGTTAAATTCGACGGCATTAAGCCGGATCAGTTCGACGAGGCTTATCACATCGTCGCGGTCGGCAAATATGACGCGGCCGACGAAATTTTTCACGCAAAGAAACTTTTGATCAAGTGTCCGTCCAAATACGAGGGGCAGCAACCGAGGTGATGATTTGACGGGGAATTTGCTTTTAGGCGGCGGCTTGGCGGCGGCACTGGCAGTTATGTCAATCTGTCTGGCGCAAAAAATTCCGTCGGCTCGCTTGACAAAAGTCGTCGCGCTCACGTCGGCAAGCTTCATCGTCGCGGCAAGCTTGTTGCTGTGGAATTTGATCTTTGAAAACGATTTCAGCGTCGAATACGTCGCGAGCTACTCGTCGACGACATTGCCGACGCTGTATAAAATTTCGGCATTTTGGGCGGGGCAACAAGGCTCGTTCCTGCTGTGGTTGTTGATTCACGCAACGGTTGGCGCGGTGTTGACTTTCCGTCGAACTTCGGCGGCGTCGCTGGGAATTTATTTCATGCTCCAAAGTGTGCTGACTCTGCTCGTGTTGGCAAAGTCACCGTTCGCCGAAAATCCTGCACAGGTCGTCGAAGGCGTCGGCCTCAATCCACTGTTGCAAGATTTTTGGATGGCGATTCACCCGCCGATAATTTTCGTCGGCTATGCGTTGCTCGCCGTGCCGTTCGCGCTGAGTTTAGGCTCGCTCTTGACGGAAGCGGCGTCGCGCTCGTGGTTGGCTGAAGCTCGCAAGTGGACGCTTACCGCGTGGAGTTTTCTCGGCGCGGGAATTTTCATCGGCGGCTATTGGGCTTATAAAGTTCTCGGCTGGGGCGGCTATTGGGGCTGGGATCCCGTCGAAAACTCCTCGCTGGTGCCGTGGCTGTTGAGTGCGGTGCTGTTGCATTTGATAAACCTGGCGCGGAAAAAATCTGCGGTGGCGGCTCCGGCTCACGTGGCGGCGACGTTCACTTACGCGCTGGTAATTTACGGCACATTTTTAACGCGGTCGGGAATACTGGGCGATTTCTCGGTTCACTCGTTCGCGGGCACGTCAATCGGCGCGACAATAGCTCTGGCCAATGCGCTCGTCTTAATCGGCGGGCTTTCGATAATTCTCGTCAAGGCGAAAGAATTGCCACAGGGCAAAATGTATGAATCCTTCGGCGAGTCGGCGTTCATAATTTTGCTGAGCTGTCTGCTGATAATTTTCATTGCGGCAATCGTCTGGGTCGGAATGTCAATGCCACTGCTAAGCCAAATTTTCGGCGAGGCGGCGGCGGTCGACGAAAATTTTTACGTCAAAAGCACCGCACCCATAGCCGCAGTCCTCTTCGCGCTAATGATTTACACGTTCGTCAAATTCGGTCGGTCAATCAGTCTCGGCGGGAAAATTGCGCACGTCGGCTTTTTGGCAATGCTTGCGGCGATTGTAATTTCTTCGCAGGGCGAAACAGTCACACAGGAATTTCAACCGCGCACGATAGCTTTGGTTGCCGGACACGAAATCATTTACGAAGGCCAAGCCTTCCGAGAGGACGAGCGACAAAAATTTTACATCTACAAAGTTGACGGTGAAGTTGTTCGCGCCCTTACCAAACTGCGCGGCAACGGCGAAGACGCGGCTCGCGAACCGGCTATCTTGAGAAATTTTTCGGGTGACGTCTACATTGCTCCCCATGCGCCGCAAATTGACAGCGTTCAAGAATTGTTGCTTACAAAAAATCTTTTCGCCATGGACGGCGAGCTGGGTTACGTGTTCGAGGACGCGCACATTGATTATGACGACAACGAGCGTCCCATTCAAGCAACGGCCTCAATCACAATCACCGACGGCGAAATTTCCGAAGAGATTCACCCGCTGATAGTCGTCACGCCCGACGGTGGCTCGTCGCAAGCTGTCGAAGTCTTCAACGGCAAACGGCGCGTTCGATTAACGGGCATTTCCGGCGATTTGCAAAAGGCTCGGCTTGAAATTTTGCCGACACTGGAAAAAATTTCCGCCATGCCGATAACGACGACCATCACGACAAAACCTTTTATCTGGCTACTGTGGTTGAGCGTCGCGACAATTTGTATCGGTACCTTTTTGGCAATAAAAAGGAAGTGATAACATTGCCGATAAAACTGCCCGCACAATATGAAATGAGCGCGCCTCCAAAATCTGCCAAGAAAAATTTTATTTTCGAAAGAGCGGACAAATTGGCAACGGAAATTCCTTCGGTAAACGCAATTAAAGTTAACTTGATAAAGACAGCCAAGAAAACTGCCTCAGCGACCAAAGAACGCGCCAAAGTCCGCGGCATTGCGGCGGGCGAACTTGCGGCAGGCGGTTTGGTTGCCAAAGTTGCGGCTACGGCAGTTGCCTCGGCAGGAGCTACCGGCGTTGTTTTGGCGGCAGCTCCTTGGGCAGCAGGTTTTGCGGCGGCGGCTCTTGCAGGAGGCATTATCAAAACGGTGACGGATAACAATGCGGATAACGATAATTCGGACATTACGCGGTAACAAATTGAAAATTTTTTTATAAACGTCAAGAAGGGAGGTAACGAGATGTGCATTAAAGATTTGCTTGAAAAGCACACGCTAAAATGTCTGGCGGGCGGCTTTGTCGTCGGAGTGTTAGCGGTCGGCGTGGGCATGGGATTTTTGCACGCGAGCGGCACGAAAACTTTTTGCGGACAATGCCACTCAATGAAGCATGAGGCAGAAACTTTCGCCGTGTCCAGCCACCGTGAGCAAGACTGCGTTGAATGTCACCTGCCGCACGACAACACCGCGCATTATCTGATTGAAAAAGGGCGCACGGGTATGGTTGATATGTATCATGAAATTATGCGCGACTACCCCGAACGAATTAAGCTAGACGCCGACGCCCGCAATATGGTCAACGAAAATTGTATGCGTTGCCACAGTGCAACGATGTCCTACGTCGACAACGCGCCAAACGGTTCGCAGGAAAATTGCTTGAAGTGCCACAGCAGAATCGCGCACGGCTCGAATCACTTGGAAGGGGGTATTAAAGTTGACTAAGATGCAAAAATACATCGCGGGCGCATTGGTCTTATGCGTGGCGTTTTTCGCGATACTGTTCGCCAGAGTTATAGCCAAACCCGCGACGAAATTTGAACTCGCACAAATTCCCGAAGACCAAAAGTTGACGCGCATGGCCTATGCCGAGGCTTATCCGTTGCAATTCAATTCTTACAAGATGACAATGGATAAATCGCCCAGTCCGACAGGTTTTGGCGGCGCGGACGCCTATTCGCACCTTACCGAACAGCCCGAACAGATTGAGTTGTTTAAAGGCTACAAGTTTTCGATTCAATACGACGACGATCGCGGTCACTGGTACGCCGGCGAAGATATTTTGAACTCCAAACGTCGCCCCGGTCAGCTCGGCTCGTGCATAGTCTGCAAAAGCTCGTATATGTACGACGTTTACTTTAAGGAGAGCGGTTGGGAATTCGCATCTAAACCGTTTGACGAAATTGCAGGGCGCATTAAAGATGACGAGTGGTTCGGTTGCTCAACCTGCCACGACCCCGATACCATGCAACTTCGCATTTACAATCAAGGCTTCATTGAATCAATGGCAGAACTCGGCGTTGACGTTTCAAAGGCCTCGCATAACGAAATGCGCGCTTATGTCTGCGGCCAGTGCCACAACGAATATTATTTTAAGAAGAAAGAAGACGGCCGCGTTCATATGCCGTTTGCCAACGGTCTCGGCCCTGAAGAAGAGTTTAAATATTATCATGACGGTCACGACCCGAAATTTGATGTCGACTGGGTTCACCCCGACAGCGGTGCCGCGATGTTGAAAGTTCAGCACCCCGACTTTGAATGCTGGACGGACAGCGTCCACGCGCTTAACGGCGTCACCTGCGTCGATTGCCATATGCCGTATATGCGCAAGGACGGACAAAAATATACTTCGCATTGGATGACGCACCCGCTCAAACATTTTGATTCTGCTTGCGCGAAATGCCACGACGAATCTTACGAAACCATGTTGCACCGCGTGCAGACGATTAACGACAACACCTTTAAGATTCAGCGCATTGCCGGACAGACGACCGCTCGCGCTCACAAAGTCATTAAGGCCGCAAAACTCGCGGGCGCAACCGACGAACAACTTGCCAATGCTCGTCAGCTCGTGCGCGAGGCTCAGTGGTATTGGGATTGGGTTTCCGCCGAAAGTTCAATGGGCTTCCATAATCCCGACAAGATGATGAAGTCGCTTGGCTTATCGATTAACGCGGCGCACAAAGCGATTGAATCCGCAACCGCCGCAGTCAAGGGCGGAGAGCTTGCGATTGAACCGATGCCGACTGAACCTTTTACGGATACGAAATTCCCCGACGCTATCGCTCCTGGCGCACCGGCACCCGCTCCCGCACCGGCACCCGCGCAGTAAATTTCAGACGAAAAAAAATTATCGCCACTCCGAATTTGGAGCGGCGATTTTTTTTTTGCGGTGACGAGCAAAAGTCAGTCGAATATTTCACACGCGCTGAAGAAAATCGGAATTTCTCGTGCGGCACTCTGCGGGCTGTCGGAAGCGTGCACGGCGTTTTTAGTTTTGTCTGCGGCGTAGAGTTTGCGAACGGTGCCTTCGGCGGCCTCGGCGGGATTGGTCGCGCCGTTAAGCTCGCGAACTTTTTTTATCACGTCGTCGCCGCTTAAAACCAACGCCATAATCGGCGCACTCGTCATGAATTCGACCAGCGCGGGATAATACGGCCTGCCGATGTGCTCGGCGTAATGTTTGGCGGCCAACGCGTCAGTCATCTTCATGACTTTGGCCGCGACAATTTTAAAGCCCGCGTCCTCGTAAATTTTGAGAATGTCGCCCGCGTGATTTTTTCCGAAAGCGTCCGGCTTGATGAGCACCAGTGTTTTTTCCATGAAATGATCTCCTCTCGTGTACGGAATAATTTTGCGCGTTGATGAGCATTATTGTACGCGACAAAAAATCTTTAGACAAGTGCACCGTCCGTGATGTGAAAAATTCATTACAGATTAACGCCGGCAATGTTAAAAAATTTTGTCGTGATAATCAGCCGTTGTAGCCGAGTTCTTTAGCTTTATCGAAGTCTGCTTGAGCTTTTGCCTCGTTGCCGAGCTTTTGATAATATTTGCCGCGCCAATAATAAGCTTTTGCCTGTTCGG
>CAMZDU010000090.1 GCA_947305445.1 uncultured Selenomonadales bacterium | reverse complement strand
CAATCCGCACAAATTGGAAGCGGTCACGGATTTGAACGCGCACGAGAAAAAATTTTTCGCCGGCAAAAATTTCGTGTCACCGCATTTTTTCGTGCAGACGCTTTACAAAGTCCGCGGCAACCTCAGCCCGCTGAAATTTAACGTTGCCGTCAATCGAATGCTAAACGACAACATCAACCTGCGTGCAAATTTCTGCAACGTCGGCGTGCGTACGGTTAAAGTCATTCATCCCGCCGCGCTCGTCAAGCCCGAAATAATTTTCCGCAACTTAACGCAGACAGACGCCGACGACCTTGACGACGAGTTCAGAAAAATTTTGGAAGCGGACATGCGCCGCGACTGTGACCTGCGCCACGAGCCGCTGATTCGTTTCGCGGTGTACAGAACCGGCATTGATGATTTCGCCGTGCTGGTGACGCTCGCTCAGTTGGTTGCCGCCGATTTCGACGCGGAAAAATTTTTTGCCAACGTCTTGGGCACCCCGACCGACTTCAAGACTAAAAAAATTTCCGACGACCTGCCGCCGGAAAATCAAGCCGCAATCCGCGACTACTGGACAAAAGTTCTCGCCAAAGCTCCGCCGCCCGTTGAACTTCCCTACACGCGAGAAAATCTCAGCGCGTATCGGCAGAAGGCCTTCCACGTCAACATTCCCGCCGACATACTCTCCGACTTGCGCGGCCGTGCGCAATCAAACCGCATGATGCTCACGGCGATTTTGCAGAGCGCGTGGGGGTTTATGTTGCAGTTGACGAGCAGGCGGCGCGATTGTCTGTTCTGTCAAATTTTGTCGGCGGGCAATGCGGACGATGCGCTTAACGTGATTCCCGTCCGCGTTATCGGCGAAGGCGGCAAAACCGTTGAACAAATCGTCCGCAACCAATTCCGTCAGCTTGTCGTCTCGCAACCGTACAGCCGCGTTGATTGGTCGACGCTGGAAATTTTGTCGAGCGGCAAAAAATTATTCGATCATTTTTTGAGCTTCAAGGAGTTTCAATCGAGCGAACTCAATTACGTCGACACGCCCGCCGATGAGCGCGGCAAAGTCGTTTCGCGCAATTCCTGGGACGCTCGCGGCATGAAACTCGGCGTTTACTTCCGCTACTCGGAAAAAAATTTATCGCTGACTTTTTTGTACGACGAGCGGCAATTTTTACGCGGCGGTTGTGAGCGGCTTTTCGATCGTTATAAAGTCGTTTTAAATCAGATGCTTGTCGATTGGAATGCAAGTTTCGCCGACTTTATGACGCGGCTCGGCAATCGTCTCAATCTGCAACTTGAGGAAAAAATTTCTCACGACGATGATAAATTGACGCTCCGCAATTTTATTTCGCAGTTGCCGATTTTGCAGGGACATTTCGCCGGGACAATCGGGCTGTTCGACGAACAAGCCGAGCTTGTTGTTTGCTACGAAGGCGACAGAATTTCTGGGGAATTACTTGCGAAAAATTTTGTCTTCGTCATCGACGGCAAGCTTGCTCGCAATGTGGACGCGGGTGACGGCTGGTACAATCCGATTGACATTGTCGGCAAGAACGGCTTTGTTAATCCCACAAACCTTTTGGACAAGCAACGGCTCCTGCTTTCGGCCGAGGTGTTGACGGAGCGGGCAGAGCTTATGACAATTCCGCGAGCAGTATTTGTTGACGTTATCCGCAAAAATTCTGACGTCGCGTTGTCAATAATGACCTTCGCGCTTGAACAAATGGAACGTTGGCAAATTTTGTGGTTGCAATCGTAAAAATTTTTTTGCACAACGAAAAACACCGAGTCGAGCTGTTGACCCGGTGTTTTTACGTTCGCGAACGTTGCATAAAATTTTTATTCCGTGCGATGAACATTGTCGCCGTAAATGGTTTTGAAGTCGTCTCGCATGGAAATTTTTATCCAACCGTTATCATCGGCAAGTTTTATGCATTTATTTGCTTTATTCATGTCGCCGAATTCGCGTTCGAGGTCGTCGCATATCACGAAAAACGCCGCAGTCCGATATTTATTGCCGTTCAGAGAAAAATTTATCATCGAACTATCGCCACTCGAATTTCCGAACGCCAAAACAGGTTTTTTTCCAATTTCGCGCGCCATATTTGAAACTTTGTTCATATTTATATCTTTGCTGACGAATTCTCCGCGCACAACTTTATCTTCGGGCTTCAAAGTGTAATCCATGCCGTCAATATCGCCCTGATTCGTTGCGACGTGCTTATAATCGGTGCCGATCATGCCGTCAACGGGAAAAATTTCCGCAGAAGTGCGCATATAATCCCTGTCCGCACCGCTCACGAGATAAATTTTAAACTTGTTTGCCTTAAGATAGGAAATTACCTCAATCATCGGCAAATAAAATGCTTCGCCGACTTTTAAATTGTCAAAACCTTCGACGGGCGTGTTAAGATAATTTCTCGTGTAATCGGCGTATTCTTCAGCCGTCATACCTGCGAAAACCGACGCATTCGAGGCGCAATGTTTCCTGCGCACGTCATTTGTCATCTTTTTAGCGTAAATCGCGGCTTTGACAAGCTCGCCGTTGGCTCTGTCCTGCGCGGAGGCGATATAATTCGGGTCGTCAAGCGCACGATAAACGAACATCATAAAATCAAAGCAAAATGGAGCTGTCTCGCAAGCAATCGTGCCGTCAACGTCGAAAACGGCAATTCTGTCTTCAATCGGAATGAAATTCTTACTGCGTTTATCTGTGACATCTTTGACGTATTCGATTAATTTTTGTTTCGGAACGGAATTTTTTGTCCAAAATTTGAAATCGGACGACTTCTTGACTTGAATAGCGGAAATTTCGGCGCGAGTGGCAGCGTCAACCGTTCCAAAACTTCCCAAAGCGATTAAAGCGGCAGTTACAGCCGCGCAGATTTTCTCTCGCATTAAATATTTCTCCTAACATTGTCGCCGTAGATAGTTTTAAACTCGTCATGCATGGAAATCGGATTCCAGCCGCGCTTGAGAGCCAAAGCCGTGTCGCTTTTTGCGCGAGTAAGGTTGCCGAGTTCGCGTTCCACGTCATCGCAGATAACAAAGAAACTCATCGAGCGATATTTATTGTTTTGGAGCGTGTATTCGAGCATGCCGCTGTCGCCGGACGAATTTCCGAACGCAAGGACGGGCTTTTTGCCGATTTGATTCAGAATCGAAAAAATTTTTATGGTCTTTGCGTTATCGTGAAGCGGTTTGCCGGAGATGATAATTTTTTCCGTGTGGCGGTCGTAAAAATGGTCGTGAGGATTGTCCTTGCCCATGCCTGTCGACGTGAAATTAAAATCGGAGCCGATAATCCTGTCAAATTGAATCGGAATGACACCGCCGACAAGTTCGTGCATTGTGTCGACGCCGCAAGCCGAATCAATGTAAACTCGGAAGTCGTTATTGGTCAAGTAAGAAATTATTTCGACCATCGGCAGATAAAAAGCTTCGCCGCGCTTGAGATTCGTCAAGCCGATCTCGTTCGTGTCCATGAACTTGCGGACGTAAGCGCGATATTCTTCGGGCGTCATGCCTTCGTAAGCTTTGGTGAGTCCCTCGAAGTGAGCTTTGTTCTCGGCGGGCGTGAGTTTCTGCTTGGCGAGGATTTTTGGCTGAATTTTTTTCGCAAGCGTCACAAGTTTTTTCGGAGCTTGATAATTTTCGTCTTCGAGCACGCGATAAAAAAACATCATCTCCTGAAAATACAGCGGAGCGGTTTCGCAATAAAAAGTTCCGTCCATGTCGAAGGTTGCGATTCTGTCTTCGGGCGGAATGTAATTCGCGCTGTTGGGATTGGTGACATCCTCAACGAATTCGACGATTTTTTGTTTGGTCGGCGAATCATCGTTCCAAAATTGGAAATCGGCGGCGGTTTGGACGTTTATAGCGGCAATTTCTTCGCGAGACATTGCGTCGACCGTTGTGAACGAGCCGAGTGCGATTAATCCCGCCGCGACAGCCGCCAAAAATTTTTTAATCATGTTGAAGCCTCCGCGAAATTATTTTTTCAACGCAACGTGAACAATCGAGTCGGTGTAATAAGGATCCGAGAGGGCAACTCCGGCCGGTTGGTCAATGTTCGTGGGGACGAGCGTGCTGTCTTTGGGAACGCTGACCCAAAAGACGACGTCGACACCTTTGGAGGTGAGAATCGAGGAGCGTGCTCCGCTGTCCACGGAAACAAGCTCCATATTCTTGCCGATACGTTTGCTGATTTCGGACAAAACGGCCGTGTTAAAACCTGCGGGCATGCCGTCGGCGCGGATAAAGTCGAGCGGCGGCAGATCACCGGTCACAGCGACTTTA
The DNA here is from genome assembly GCA_947305445.1 of uncultured Selenomonadales bacterium. Classification (GTDB taxonomy): domain Bacteria; phylum Bacillota; class Negativicutes; order Selenomonadales; family Selenomonadaceae; genus Quinella. Next base: position 1,449 of record CAMZDU010000090.1, on the reverse strand, counting down.
ATCGTGTCCGCGCCAGGAATTTCTTCAATCGCGACGGGCGCAGGTTCTTCGTTCGCCTTTGGGTTTAAAATATACGTCTTGGACAAATCGGCAAGCGTGCCGTCGGCCTGCATGGATTTAATCACCTTGTCGAGGTCGTTTTTTAGCATGGTGTCGCCTTCGCGCAGTGCCAAACAAAAGCTGTCGCTGAGGACACGCTCGCTTTTGAGAATTTCCAGATTGTTGTTTTTAAGCAACATATAGTCCGCCACGGATTGATAGGTGCTGAGCATGTCAATCTGTCCGGAATCGAGCGCAAGCATCATGTCTTTCAGCGTGTCGAAATATTTGTAGTTCGCGGTCAAGTTGGCCTTTGACGGACGATAGGATTTTTCGAGCTTCGTCATAACTTCGTTGTACTTTTCTTCGCTGGCGTTAAGGTGAGTGATGACGCCGATTGAGGCCTTTCCGCCGGCCGCAGGAGCTTTGGGAGTATCTCCGCCGCCGCAACCCGTCAACGCCAAGACCATCAACGTGCAAGCCGCAATGGTCGCAAAAAAATTTTTACGCATAGTGAAACCTCCATTAACCAATTTTGACTTCATGAATAACTTTGTAGCCGCGCTCGTCAAGAATTTTTTTTACGTCGTCGAAACCTTCGGGACGGTCGTCCAAGCGCACGACAAGTTCATAGCGATTATTTTTATGTCGGCAAGTGATGAAGCTGTCGATATTAATTCCCTTGTCAGCGAAAATTTTTGTAATCTCCGCCATGACGCCGACCTTGTTATCGACTTCAAGCGTGAAACGAGTTTTGCCGCCGATTAGTCCCATGACTTTGATAAAAGTTTTTAAAATATCGGTTGCGGTTATAATGCCGACGACCGTGCCCACGTCCGAGACGACGGGCAAGCCGCCGACTTTGTTGTTGTACATTATAAGCGCGGCCTCTTCGAGAGTTGCGCCCTCGTTGACGGTGATAACTTTCTCGTGCATGATGTCGCGCACGGAAATTTTGTCGAGCAGTGAGCGTATCTCAAATTTGGAAAGTGTCGTGGCGGGACTGGGTGCCACGCGCATAATATCACGGTCGCTGAAATAGCCGACGAGTTTTCCGTCGTCGACGACGAGCATGCGGTGGAATTTGTGCTTTTTCATGAGACGATCTGCCTGCTGAATCGTCGCGTCGCTCGTCACCGATACGGGATGCTTCGTCATTCGTGATGCCACAAACATTTTCATTCCTCCTCGTTAATGGCTGAAAGCTGTGTTTAGCAATTTTAATTCAATCGCGCAAGTTTATCAAGCGGGCAACTTAACTGTCATGGCGTGCACAAAATTTTAGTTGTCAGCAACTGACGACACACTACCGTTGCTATTACTCTGTAAAAAAAAACTCCCGCCGAAATTTTTTCAGCGGGGTAAATTTTGACGTTATAGTCGGTGCCGTTCAAAGTAACATCTGATTTG
>CAMZDU010000089.1 GCA_947305445.1 uncultured Selenomonadales bacterium | reverse complement strand
AAGAGCCGGCGTGAGGCTCCTTGAATGCGAAATTCATCTACCGCAGGGACTGCGGTAAGTAAAGCCTGTATGAGAGGAAATAAGACGCATATGCGCTACCTCGTTGATTCAGGAAGCTCCCGCCTCTTAGCCGTTAGGCGTAGGCGGGAGTAGTTCACAATAACTTTATGCGAATATAATTTTCGCCGACAAAAAAACTGCCCCGCAACATTGCGAGTCTTTCTAGAATTAAAACCGCCATCGCCGCAAAGGCATCAAGCAAGAGCCGATTATAAATCACGCGTCGTCAAACTTCAAAGCAACAAACTAAAAATCCCCCGCCGCTCATTCGAGTGACAGGGAATTTTTTTTAATCGGTAATCCGACGTATTTGTTATCAGAAGAACCAGCTGACACGACCGAAGAAGGTTTGCGTGTCTTTCTTGGTGTCGAGCGTCTTGCCGGTGAAGTAGCGCAATTCGGTCAAGGTGTTTTTGAGCGGCGACCATTTTGCATAGAATTCGACGCCTTTTTTGTTGGCTCTGCCGTCCCAGAAAATATCGTAGGTAGGAGCAAGACCGACATTCTGTCCGATGTAACGATAGGCCACGCCTACGCCCCACGTGCCAGGCTCTTTGTTCGCGCCTTTGTAGGCAAGCTCGACATTGTAAGCGGTTTTGTATTGTTGAGCTTTGCTGTTGCGTGCGTAGGCACCGCTGAGCGTGACGGTATCGCCGAAGGTGTAGCGTGCGCCGATTGACCAGATTGATGCGTTCTTTTTATTGTCGCCGTAGCCGAGGAAGTCTTTAAACGAATCGCTACGGAAATGACGGAATGCCGTGCCGATATAGAACGGTTCGGCGTCATAGGAAAGTTCCACGCCCTGATAGCTGGCAGCATTGTCGGCGAGATTAGTAAAGTAAACGTCGGCGTTTTCTAAATTCCAGCGACCTGCCTCGACCAAAACCTTAAACTTGTCGCCGTAAGTGACTTGCGCGCCGCTGAAGTAATCATCGACGACGAGACCCTGATCAACGTTGCTAAGCAGTTCCAGTCTACCGAGTTTGACTTGAAATTTGCCGTAAGTACCTTCGGCGTAACCGTAAGTAAGTCTGAAGTTGCTACTTGTGTCGTCCTTAAGGTCAGTTGACGCCGTCAAACGCGCTTTAAGTTTCCAATGGTCGTTGATTTCGGCGGTCGGGAATAAACGCATTTGCATGGCGTTTGTTGTGCGTTTAACCTTATGGTTCGTGACGGGGAGCTTTTCGCGGTTGTTCCAATAACGATAACGCAATTCGCCCGTCCAGACAACTTTGTCGGCGTATTTCTCAAGCTCGGAGACGCGAACGCCCAAAGCGTCCAACTCGTCACGGAACTCGGCCGCGAGTCTATCAAGTTCGGCTTTAGTGACGCCGCCGGGATTCTTGGCCATGGCTTTGGCAATCATCTGAGCCATTTCGTAACGGGTGATGTTGCGGTCGCCGCGATAGGTGCCGTCGCCGTAACCTTCGATAACGCCTTCCGCCGCGAGTTTGGAAACGGAGTTGTATGCCCAGTGACCCGCAGGAACGTCGCTGAACGGATTGGCCGCCGCAAATGTGGTGGAACTTGCTCCGACGACAACTGCCGCCGCAAGAGTTGCTACTACGGTCTTTTTCATGATTATAACCTCCTAATGCCGTCCAAGAAAGCTACTCGATTGACTTTCGGTTGCGGCTGGGAAGTTATTTGATTGAGTGGCCGTGTTTCCTCAAATGAATTAACTTCGTTGCCGTGTCCTTCAAGCCGCAGGGAATATAACACAGCCATAAAATTTTTTCAACAGAGATTCCTTCCGTATTCGTTATCGGTTTAATCGCATTGCTTTTCGTTTGCGCGTAATTTATAATTAAACTTGTTCTAAGGAGACAAAATATTTACAGAAGAAAATTTTCCGCAGAGGAGCTGAGCGAATGGCAAATTACACGACGACGACACCCGATTGGGCGGTGTCGAATCAATCGGCGGTGATGAGCGGCATTGAAGGCATTAAAGATACCACCGTCGGCAACATTAACCCCGCGTTCGCGTCAGGTGAATTCAAGCCGAAACGCCGCATGACGTTGACGGAGGACGAGCTTGTTGACGGTGTGACACGCGGCGAACGAATGATTTTATCGCGAGCGATAACACTAATCGAAAGCAATAGCCCTAAACATTTCGCGAAGGCGCAACGAGTTTTGCAACGACTTTTGCCGCGCACGGGCAAAGCATTGCGAATCGGGATAACGGGCGTCCCCGGCGCGGGTAAGTCCACGCTTATTGAGGCGTTTGGCAACATGCTCTGCGACGACGGCCACAGAGTTGCGGTTCTTTCAATCGACCCGACCAGCTCCATTACGAAGGGTTCAATCCTCGGCGATAAGACGCGCATGGGAACTTTAAGCCGCCGTCCCGAAGCGTTTATAAGACCCAGCCCCGCGGGCGGCACACTCGGCGGCGTCGCTCGCAAAAGCCGCGAAACAATGTTAATGTGCGAGGCGGCCGGCTACGACGTGATTTTGATTGAGACCGTCGGTGTCGGACAATCAGAAACAACCGTCCGCTCCATGGTGGATTTTTTTATGCTGGTAGTTTTGACGGGCGCGGGCGACGACCTGCAGGGCATTAAAAAAGGTATCATGGAACTTGCCGACGCGATTGTAGTCAACAAAGCCGACGGCGACAACCTCGTTCGCGCAAAAGTCACCCGCGGCGAATATGAGCGCATGACGGAATTTATCCGCCCCGCTACCGAAGGTTGGCCAACGCACGCTTATCTTGCCAGTGCCGTCACGAAAATGGGCTTGCCGGAGCTGTGGCAAGTTATTCAGCTTTTCAAGGCGACTACCACTCAAAACGGTGTCTTTCAACGGCGGCGCGACTCTCAACTGCTCGATTGGATGCACGCGATGATTGACGAGCACTTGCACAATTTGTTCTTCGGCGACGCGGTGATAACCGGCCGCATGCCCGAAATACGCGAGGCCGTCTTGAGCGGCATAATCTCGCCGACGCAGGCCGTTGCCGAGCTGGTCAAAATGTTCGACATAACTCGTGCCGCGCAAAAAAAAGTTGACTTGTTTGAGGTGTAACCTTTGCAGGAAAATTTGACGCATTCGCAGAAAATTTCATTATAAAAATTTTTCTTGTGAGATCGCGGAGGTGATTGCAGTGACTAAGCTCAATATACGGAATTGTGCACGATGTAAAAGGATTTTTATACCTGTGAGCGGCGAAAAAATTTGCTCCGACTGTCGAGCCGCAGAACTGGCGATTGAAGAGCAAGTCAAAAGTTACGTCCGCGACCATCCCGGCATTACGGTCAATCAGCTCATCGAAGGTTCGGGTGCGCCCGCCAAATTGGTCTGGCGTATGGTTCAGCAAGGGCAATTTGAAAATTCCGGCCTCAAAGATGCCAAATATCCTTGCGGCAACTGCGGCAAACTCATTACACGCGGAACTTATTGCGAAGAGTGCGCCGGCAAACTCAAAATCAACGCGCAGAAATTTGCCGCCGCCATGAACTCCAAAAACCGTGCCGCCGAAAAAAAAGCTCAGTCGTCCTGCAAAACTTTTTCCGATTCTATGTACGACGCAATGACACGCGGCCGCTAAACTTCACCGCCGCGAAAAATTTCGACGATTGCCAAAAACAAAAACGACTGCCATTGCTGACAGTCGTTTTTTTGCGTCATTTTTTATTAGTAGCTTGGTCGAGCCATTCGCGCAGATAGTCGCCGATTGCGTTGACGACTTGAGACTCCTTGATACATCGCGACACGTTGATAAGTTTCAAGCCGCCTTTGAAGACGTATTTGCCGATTAGCTCGCCGATTTTGTCCGCAATCATTCTGGCGATGACAAACAGGATTATCGAAACTTTTATGCCCAAAACCGTCAGCGCGATACCGCCGAACAGCGGCAACAGGAAAATCATTGCCAACTTTATCAGCAGGAACGAGAAGGCCACGCTGACTGTCGCACGCGCCAATCTGATGAACAGCGGAGCTTTTCTGCGAACGAGCTTGCGCGTGTCGTCGAAGGCAAGTTTCGGGTGACGAATCGCTTTGACGGTGAATGCTCCCGCCCGCCGTGCGTAGTACGTGAAAAACTCGCCGATTTTTTGCAGGAGCTTGTTTATGTCGGTCGGGATACTCGTTACCGTCGCGACGAGCATTTGCGGGCTGAAATCCGTCACAAAGCCGCGCATGGAGTTAAAGGCCGCGCCGAAGATTGCCGGCGGCTTGCTCATGTTCGCTACGGCGTCGGGAATCGGCAACGCGGGTATGAACGCCATTACAACGTAGAGCACGATTGCCAGCACGCGACCGAGTGCCATGCCGAGAAAATATTTTATGACGGCTTTAGGATTGCGGCGGAAAGCGGCAGGGAAACTGCGAATTCGGCGAGGAACTTTCCGCTTGACCTTCTCAATTTTTTTCTCATTGCGTTTGGCTTCGGCTTCTTCGCGGGCAAGTTCTTCTTCGTTTTCAATCTCCAGCGTTCGCGACAGACGAATCATCTTTTGGAAGGCGTCGGCAATATTTTGTTCCTGCTCCTTCTGCCGCTCCTCAACCTGCTGATCAAAAGAGCGCGTGACGTGAATCATTTTCTCGAAGGCGTTGCGCAAGTCATTCGATTTGGTCGTCTGCATCATGCGCTGAAGTGCTCGCTCCAGATCGGATTGTTTCGTTATGCGAATCATATGTTGCAGGTTTGCTTGCAAGTTGCAAGGTTTCTTGTCGTTGTCGTCCATCGCGTCACCGCCCGCCGCTCGTAAATTACTAATTGACGAAGTTCCTAATTATTTTGTCTAAATTATAAAATCTGCGTAAAATTTTAGCAAGCCGGCAATTTGACTGTTGTTGCGGGCAAGCATCGCATTCAACAAAAAAAATCCGTCGCTCGGTCGTGAGCAACGGAAATTTTTTTTGTCGTCGAAAATTTTTAAACAGCGTCGAATCCGTCGGAAAGGTCTGCAATTATGTCGTCAATGTGTTCCGTGCCGATTGACAGTCGAATCGTCGCGGGAGTAATTCCCGACGCGAGCAACTCGGCTTCGGTCATTTGCGAATGCGTTGTCGACGCGGGGTGAATCACCAACGATTTAACGTCGGCAACATTTGCGAGCAACGAGAAAATTTTCAAGCTGTCGATAAATTTCTGCGCGGCCTCGGCTCCGCCGACAATCTCGAACGTGAAAATCGAAATACCGCCGTTGGGGAAATATTTTTTGTACAACGCGTGGTCGGGATGGTCGACAAGCGCGGGGTGATTGACTTTGGCAACCTTCGGGTGCTTGGCCAGGAATTCGACAACTTTAAGCGCGTTCTCCACGTGGCGTTCAACCCTAAGCGACAGAGTCTCGACGCCCTGCAAAATCATGAACGCACTGAGCGGAGAAATTGCCGCGCCGGTGTCGCGCAAAAGAATTGCCCTGATATAGGTGACGAACGCCGCCGCGCCGAGAGCTTTATAGAAGCTGACACCGTGATAGCTGGGATTCGGCTCGACCAAATTCGGGAATTTGCCGGAGGCTTCCCAATCAAATTTGCCGCTCTCGACGATTATACCGGCAAGCGTCGTGCCGTGTCCGCCGAGAAATTTTGTCGCGCTGTGGACGACGATATCAGCTCCCAACTCGAACGGGCGAATTTGATACGGCGTGGCGAACGTGTTGTCAATTACCAGCGGAATTTTGTGACGGTGAGCAATTTCCGCCACGGCCTGAATGTCAATCAACGTAGCGTTCGGATTTCCGACTGACTCGATAAAAA
>CAMZDU010000088.1 GCA_947305445.1 uncultured Selenomonadales bacterium | reverse complement strand
GCTAATTTTGCTCGTGCTGATGATATTCGGGACATGCTCGGCGGAAACCGTTCACTCCGTCGGACGCGGCAACACCGAACGAATGGCAATTCATGATGCGATGCGCACCGCCATTGAAAAAAAATTCGGCGCAACCGTCAATTCACGAACCCGCGTAAAAAATTCCATGCTCGTGCTCGACGAAAACGCCGTCGACAGCTCCGGTATTATCTCGCGCTGGGAGCTGGTCTCAAGCCGCGTGGTGAACGGTATTTTCGTCGTGGAGCTTCTTGCGGAAATTGACGAACAAAAATTTTCGGCGCGGCTGACCGAACTCGACAAAAAAGCTCTCGTCGACTTCCACGCGGATAATCCTCGTGTGGCGGTTGCGGCCTTCGATACGAGCGGTCGGCGTTGCGTGGAGGTCGAGAACGAAATTTTTGCCGCGCTCAAACGTCAGGGCTTCACGCGCACCGTGGACATTTCGGCAGTCAATCGCGCCGTCCGTCAACGAATTTACTCTGCCGCCGGCGACGCCGAACTTTGCAAAACTCTTGCCAACGATTTTCACGCAGATTGTCTTGTCGTCGCCGCAGTGAAATTTTTGCCCGGCAATGAAGTCAGCGTTTCGAGCAGGTTAATCGAACTCAACACGGGCGAAATTATTTTTGCGGGCACGGCGACGGGCGGCGGCGAATTTATCGGCGGCAGTGACGCGCTAAAACTTGCGGGACGGCGTGTGGCCAACGAACTGTCTTTTGCCGCACTCAAATCTGCCGCGCAACTCGAACGTCATTTGACGTTGCTTATAACGCGTGCTACATTTGAGAAACTCGGCGGCACTCTGATTGCCGTGCGCGAACGAATCGTGAACTTGTCGGGCGTCAATGATGTCTTTGCCCGCAAGATGACTTCAAGCCTGGAACTCGACGTTGACTTCGACGGAACCGCCGCCGACTTCGCGCAGTTGCTTGAGGCCTTCGCGATAAAGATTTTGGAACTCGGTGCGGGTTACGTAAAAATTTAGCTGTAAGCTCAACTGGAGGTGCTTTCATGTTTAAAAAACTTTTAGGCGTGCTGATTGTCGTCGGTGCGCTCGTCTTCGGCTCAACCGTCTGCGCGGCGGCCGAGCTGATAATCTTCCACACGAACGACATGCATGCCCGCGTTCGTAACAGCGACGACGACGGGCAAAGTATCGGCTTAGCGGAGATGGCCGCGGCGGTTAAAGCCGTCAAAGCAAAGAATCCCGCAACGCTCTGGTTCGACGCGGGCGACACTTTCCACGGCATGCCGATGATTATAATCAGTCGCGGAGAAAATTTGGTGCCGCTCCTCAACGAAGCCGGACTCGACGCAATGACGGCCGGCAACCACGATTTTAACTACGGCTCCGACCAACTCGAACGGTTGGCCAAAAAGTTAAAGTTCCCGCTGCTCGACGCCAATGTCATTCGCAGGAGCAACGGTAAGTTCGTCTTCAAGCCGTACAAAATTTTTAAAGTCAACGGCATCAAAGTCGGCGTGTTCGGCTTGTCAACGCCCGAATGCGCTTACAAGACCAATCCGGCCAACGTCACGGAAGTTGCCTTCCTAAATCCCGTCAACGCGGCAAAAGACATGATTGCAAAGTTGCGCCCGAAATGCGACGTGCTCATTGCCGTCATGCACATGGGCGTTGACGCAAGCTCCGAATTCACCAGCGAACGAATTGCCCGCGAGACGAGCGGCATTGATTTAATCGTCGACGGACACAGCCACACCGCGCTTGCCGAAGGCGAACCTGTCAACGACACGCTGATTGTCCAAACCGGTTGGCATGAATATCGCCTCGGCCGTGTGACGATTGAGGTTGATAATCACAAAATCGTCAGCAAGCGCGCCGAACTCCTCGACGTCGACGATGTTAAAGCAATCGCTCCGACGCCCGACAAAAAAATTTTGGCGACCCTTGTCGACATGAATAACAAGTCCGAAAAACTTCTCAACGAGGTCATTGCTCACAGCGACAGACAACTTTCGAGTGACAGATTGCTCGTTCGCCGCAATGAATCCGAGCTGGGCAACTTGACGGCCGATGCGTTCCGTTGGGCGGCAAAGTCTGACATTGCCATTATCAACGGCGGCGGAATCCGCGACGATTTGCCCGCCGGCGACATTACGAAACGAAATACGATGGCAATTTTCCCGTTCGGAAATACATTGCGCATCGCCGAAATTAAAGGCTCGGTGATTCGCGAGATGCTCGAACATTCCGTGGAATATTATCCCGCGTCGTTCGGCGGATTCTTGAACGTCAGCGGAATGACTTTCAGCTACGACCCGTCCAAGCCGCCTAAGCATCGCGTCGAAAAAATTTTAATCGGCAGTCAACCTCTCGACGAGAACAAAACTTACACGATTGCGCTTGCAGATTTCCAAACTTCCGGCGGCGACGATTACACCATGTTGACCGGCTTGAAGATTGTCGGCGAGCTGGGCACGTTTGACGAAATTTTTGCAGATTACCTTAACAAAGTCGGCATGCGCGGCATTGAAGTCGGCAGAATTCAACGGCTGATTGAAGTCCCCGTTCCCGACGAACGACCCGACGGCGAATTCAATTAGGAATTAGGAATTAGGAATTAGGAGTTAGGAATTATGATTCACGCGTGCGGTTGACAACACTGCAACTCAAAAAATTCCTAACTCCTAATTGGCAAAGCCGAAATTCCTATTCGTCGGATTTTTGATTGTGCTTGCGAACGATGAACTTGAGCGGCGTGCCTTCGAAGCCGAAACTTTCGCGCAGACGGTTTTCTATAAATCGCAGGTAGGAAAAATGAATCAGTTCCGGCTCGTTGACGAAGACAATAAATTTCGGCGGACAAATGTCGGCTTGCGTGGCGAAAAAAATTTTGGCGGACTTGCCTTTCTTCGACGGCGGCGGATTCACGGCGACGGCATCGCGAATCAATTCGTTAAGGACGCTCGTTTGAATCCTCATTGACTGTTGCTCGGCGACGAACTTAACCAGCTCCGTCACACGTTCGACGCGCTGTCCCGTCAAAGCACTGACATAGACGACGGGCGCGTATTGCAGGAAGCCGAGACGATTGCGCAGGTCGTCGGTGAAACGATTGGTCGAGCGGTCGTGCTTGTTCGGAAAGATGTCCCACTTGTTGACGACAATAACACAGCCTTTGCCGGAGTCGTGCGCGTAGCCGGCAATTTTTTTGTCCTGTTCCGTGACGCCGACGGGAGCTTCAATCAGCATCAGCACGACGTCTGCGCGGTCAATCGCCCTGAGTGAACGAATCACGCTGTAGCGTTCGACGGGTGCATCAATCTTCGACTTGCGGCGCATGCCCGCCGTGTCAATCAGCGTAAATTTCGTGCCGTCCAAGAAAAAATTCGTGTCGATTGCGTCGCGGGTGGTGCCGGGTACGTCGCTGACAATGACGCGCTCCTCGCCGAGCATTGCGTTGACGAGCGACGACTTGCCAACGTTCGGGCGTCCGATAACCGCAATACGAATCTCGTCCTCGTCACGAGTTTCCGGCTCTGTCTGCGGAAAATTTTTAACGACGGCCTCGAGCAGGTCACCCAAGTTAAGCGCGTTGCTTGCGGAAATGCCAATCGGTTCACCAAGCCCCAAGTTATAAAATTCGTAAGTCTCCGTTTCAAGTTGCGGCGTATCGACTTTGTTGACGGCAAGGACAATCGGCTTGTCGGCGGAGCGTAAAAATTTTGCAACGTCCTCGTCGTCGGCAGTCAGTCCCGTACGCCCGTCCACGACAAAAACGATAACGTCTGCCTCGTCCACGGCAATTTTAGCTTGCGTGCGAATCTCCGTCAAAATTTTGTCGGCGGATTTAATTTCAATGCCGCCGGTATCAATCAACGTGAAGTCGCGGTCAAGCCAGGTGGCGTCCAGATAAATTCGGTCGCGAGTGACGCCGGCCATGTCGTCGACGATTGACACGCGCCGCTTGCCAATCTGATTAAACAGCGTGGACTTGCCGACGTTTGGGCGGCCGACGATTGCCACAATCGGTTTGCTCATGTAATCAGTCTCCTAAAAATTTTTTTTTTATCTGCAGTCTGCATTGTACATTCATAATTGCAAAAATCGAACAGGCGGGTTATTATGATTGTGTCGCGAAATTACATTTCCAAATGATTTAACGGAGGGTCAACAACATGCAGAGCTTTGAATATTTTTGTCCGACGGAAATAATTTTTGGACGCGGCGCAGAAAATTGCGTCGCCGAAAAAATTCGCAAGCATGGCGGTAGCCGCGTAATGATTCTTTACGGCGGCGGCAGCGCGATTAAAAGCGGGCTTATCCCGAAAATCGAACGACTGCTGTTGACCGGCGGGCTTGCGGCGTTGAAAGTTGTCGGAGGCGTAAAACCGAATCCTCGCGTAAATTTCGCACGCCATGCCATTCGCGAGGCCGTCGACGCAAAAGTTGACTTCGTGTTGGCTGTCGGCGGCGGTTCAGTAATCGACACGGCCAAGGCAGTCGCACTCGGCGCGGCCAATCCCGGCGCGGAAATTTGGGATCACTGGTCGGAAAAAATTCATCTGACCAAGACTTTGCCCGTGGGCGTCGTGCTGACGATTGCGGCGGCCGGCTCCGAAACTTCCGATTCCTCCGTGTTGACTGACGAGGAGAGCGGTAAAAAATCCGGCTCGCTTGTTCCGCGCCCGGCCTTCGCGATTATGAATCCCGAATTCGCGCTGACGGTTCCGCATTACCCGCTGATTTGCGGCATCGCCGACATCATAATGCACACGCTCGAACGCTACTTCACCAAAATTGACGGCAACGACTTCACGGACATGGTCGCCGAATCGCTGATGAAAAATGTTATGGCGCAGTCGAAAGTTTTGCTTGCCGACCCGCAAAATCTTCACGCAATGAGCGAGGTTATGTGGTGCGGTTCAGTGTCGCACACGGGCTTTACGGGTCTCGGACGCGGCAAAGATTTTTCCGCACACAAACTTGGTCACGAACTCAGCGGACGTTATGACGTGGCTCACGGCGCGTCACTCACTACGGTCTGGGCGTCGTGGGCGCGAACTGTCTACACCGTCAAGCCCGAACGCTTTGCAAACTTCGCGGAGAAAATTTTCGGAATAACCGACGGCACCGTTGAGGAGCGAGCTTTGGCAGGTATTGACGCCATGGAAAATTATTTCCGCGAGCTGGGCACGCCGACCAACTTCACCGAATTGGGAATCGGCGTGCAAAGTGACGACGAGCTGAAATTTTTGGCGGACATGGTTACATCGAACGGTACGAAAAAAGTTGCAACCTTCCTGCCCATGGATCGTGAACTCGTTCTGGAAATTTACCGCAAAGCGAATCATTGACCTCTGCGCGGCGTGAAAGGAGCTTGATAATTTGGACACGCAATCGGAATTCGTCGCGGAGGAGTCAACGCCGCAAGACCCGCTCCCCGCGACGCTCGACAAAATTTTGGAACTGCAACAAAAAAATTCTCGGCAGCTGGCTCAATCACTGCGCGAGAACATGAGTTTTCAAAATCAAGTGCGCCTGGGCATGCAACGCGACCTCGACACCTTCAAAGAGCAACAACGCGGCGAACAGTTCACGCCGATACTAAAATCAATCGCCGCGGTGTGCGTTGAGTACAGAAAGTTGCTGACGGACGAATCAATCTCGAAACGGACGCGACGGACGCTGGGTTTGCTCTTCGACGAACTGGAAGACATTTTGGCGGAATATGGCGCGGAAGTTTTTACGTCGTCGGTTGGGGAGCCGCGTCGCCCGCTCCTCACAAAAATTGTCAGCACCGTCGCGAC
>CAMZDU010000087.1 GCA_947305445.1 uncultured Selenomonadales bacterium | reverse complement strand
GCAAGCGCGACAAAGTTCTCGTGTCGATTATCATTAAATGTGTCAGCAAGTACGATGCACCCGTTGCAATCGTCGGGGAATCGCCCGTTGCCGACAGGCTTGCCGAAATTTTGGACGGCGTCAATCCGACGGTTGCAACTTACGCCAAAGAGGACGGCTGTATTGTTCGCGTGACGGCCGCCGCCAAAACTCACGACGACGCGCTGAAACTTTTGCAACCGGTCGTCGCCGCGTGTCGGGAGCGAATCGGCGAGCAATTTATCCGTTACGTTAAAGAAGACGTTGATTAGTCTATAAGCTGTTAACTATTTCTTATTCACTGCAAAAGGAGCTGATTGACTGTGATTATCGTGACGGGCGGCGCGGGCTTTATCGGCAGCAACATCGTCCGCGCACTGAACGAACGCGGGCGCACGGACATTTTTATCGTCGACGACCTAAACGGCGGCGACAAGTACAAAAATTTAGTCGGTCTGCGCTTTATCGACTACCAACACAAAGACGACTTTCTAAAAACGTTCATGTACAGCGACAGCTTCGGCTCGACTGTTGAGGCAATCTTTCACGAAGGCGCGTGCTCCGACACCATGGAATACGACGTCAACTTCATGATGAAGACCAACTACGATTACTCGAAGGAGCTGTTGCGTTTCTGTCTGCGCAAACAAATTCCGTTGATTTACGCCTCCAGCGCGTCGGTTTACGGCATGGGCAAAAAAGGCTTCCGCGAGGACGAGTCTTGCGAAAATCCGCTCAATCCCTATGCGTTCTCGAAACTCATGTTCGACCGCTATGTCAGACAATTTCTCGGCGCGACCAAAAGCAAAATCATCGGTCTGAGATATTTTAACGTCTTCGGTCCGCAGGAAAGTCACAAAGGCAAAATGGCTTCAATCTTCCACCAAATTTACAAGCGCATGAAACTAGGCGGCGGCCCGCGACTTTTCAAGGGCACTGACGGTTACGGCGACGGCGAACAGAAACGCGACTTCATTTACGTCAAGGACGTTGCCAAAATCAATCTGTGGTGCCTCGACAGCGACGTTGCCAACGGAATTTATAACTGCGGCACCGGTCACGCGCACACCTTCAACGCCGTGGCGAAAGCGATGATTGAGTCCATGCACTCCAAAATGCGCACGACTTACTGTGACTTCCCCGACGACCTGCGCGGCAAATATCAGAGCTTCACCGAGGCGGACATGAAAAAACTTTCTGCGGCGGGATACAAAGGCGGCTTCACGAATTTTGTTTTGGCGGTCGAAGAGTACTGCAAATTTTTGGAGGCCGGCGGCTACTACACACTTGGGAGGAATTGACATGCGAAAATTTTTTACCGCGACACTTTCGGCGGCGATACTCTTTTTGTCGACGACTTCATACGCCGCGCAAAGTGAAATCATTTTGCCCCCGCCGAACATGAGCGACAATCTTTCCGTAATGAACGCACTAAATCAACGTGCAACTTCCAGAAATTTTGTCGACGAGGATTTGACTGCCGAGCAGTTGTCAAAAATTCTTTGGGCGGCTGACGGTCTCAATCGGCCCGAAAGCGGCAAGCGCGTCATTCCGACGGCAAACGGCGTCTATTCCGTGGAAGTTTACGCCGTCACCCGCGAAGGAATTTATCTTTACGACCCGGCCAATCACAAGCTTAATCTGATTGCCGAAGGCGACTTCCGCTCCGTGACGACGACCGGTCAAAGTTTCGTCGGCAAAGCGGCCGTCAATTTGGTTTTCGTCGAAACGCCCGACGCCTGGTCGACGGCAAAGCATATTCCGCCGCGTGAAGCCCAAATTTCCTGCGCGAACGTGACTGTCGGTGCAATGGTTCAAAGTGTCGCACTTGCCGCGCAGACGGAAGGTCTAGGCAACTGCGTGCGCGGTTCAATCAATCGCGAAGAATTTGCCAAGGTTGCAAAACTCTCCGCCGATAAAAACATTCTCCTTGCGCAGAGTGTCGGCAAGTGTGCCGCAAAATAATTTGGAATTTGGAATTATGATTCGGAGTGTTTGGAATTCAGTCTCAGAAATTTCTTTCACGGAGGTGAAGTTATGCTTATCAAAAAAATTTTCGGTGCGTTGATTCTGCTGACGATGCTCGTTCTGCCGCAAACCGTTAACGCCGAGAAGACCAACTGGTACGACCGCGAATACAACTTCCACAACATTCGCACGATAATTCTTTTCGACGCGACGTTCAGTCCCGGCATAGACTACGGCGGCTCCGTCGGATTCCGCAGTATTCAAGATACATACGCCCAAAACGCTCGCAAACTCAAATGCAACGTTATCACCGAGGCGCAGGCGCGGAAAGAAATCGGCTATCAAATCGGCATGAATCTCGAATCGCTCGCCTATTCCAATCCCGTGCAGGCGCGCCAGATTATCATTCAGAATGCTTATCGAATTGCCGACGCGTGGATTTTGAGCAACGTCGACCGCATGGAAAATACTTATTACATTGAGCCGGCGCACACCGTCTGGGAGCAACGACGCGAGACGCGCACTTACTACGACTCGTGGGGGAATCGTCGCGAGGAAGTTTATTACATTCAAGTGCCCGTGACTTATCCGCCTCGCCGCGTGGACGTAACGTCCATACAAATGACACTGCAACTTTTCGAGGCGCGAACCGGTTCTGTAGTTTTTGCCCGCAAAGACGTGCGCGACCGCGAGAAATATCAAGCTCAAAATGACATGCTCGGCCGAATCGTCAATTCATTTTTTGAAGACGCCGGAAAAAAAATCCGCTAACAGCCTACAGAAATTTTTCTATAAGCTATCAGCTATAAACTAAAGGAGGCTTTTCAATGAAAATTTTTAACTCGGTAATGCGCCTGTGTGCAGTGCTGTTGCTACTGGGCGTGATGATTTTCCCTGCCAAGTCGTTCGCGGCGGACGACCCGAACTCGGAAGGCATCAAAGCTTTCCGCGAAGCTCTGATAGCCGATTCGGACGCGCTCGACAGAATTTTTCGGCAGGACATCTTCTTTGCGTCGCCGTTTGTTATGAGCGAGCTTGAAATCTACGGTACGGTTGAGGACAACGAATTCCGCTCCGCCGGAGATTTTTCCATGTGGCTCTATAACGACGACGGTACAGTTACCGAAAAAATTATTCCCTACTACATGATGCAGAACGGCAAAGACATGACCGTCTACTTCAAATCCGACAAGCAATGGGAAAAATTCACCACGCCGAGTCTAGCGGCCGCGATTATGGATATAATTGCCACGCCGACCGAAGCCGAAGTCGAAGAGATTATTGCCGACACCAAGGACGTCACCATTTTGCAGGAGAATGACTATCGCCGCATAATGCTCGTCCGACTTGACAGCAACCGCATTGCCGACCAACTTAAGCTTATGTCCAACGAAAATCCCGCCGACAACGTCACCGCCGAAGACAGCGCGTTGCAGGAAGCTTTCCTGGGCTACATGGACAGCGCACTGCGCAAAGCCGACCTCTGGTACACGTGGACCGTTGACAAACGCGATTGGCACACCGTCGCCATGCAGTACAACTTCTCCGGAATTATTCAGGAGTTGGCACGCGCCGTGCTTGACGACCCGAATCGCACGTGGCCGGACGAAATCAGCAACTTGCTCGAAACGATTGCTTACTACAGCGAGATTCGCGCCTACACGACTTATCCGGCTGACCCTGCCGCCAAAAAGAAATTCATCATTCCCAAAAAAGTCCTCAAGGCTAAATCAGTGCAAGACGTTACAACTAATATCGACCTCAATTCTTCCAAGTGACAGCCTAAACAAAACACCAAAGCCGGGGACTTTAACGAGTCTCCGGCTTTTTGGTTACAAATTTTTTTGAAAGGTCGTGTTGAAATGGATTTGCTTGAAATCATGCGTTCGCGCAGAAGCGTGCGCCGCTATACCGACGAAAAAATTTCCGACGAACAGCTGAAGAAAATTGTCAGTGCGGCGTTACTTGCTCCGAGCGGCCACTCCAAATATCCTTGCGAATTTATCGTCGTCAAAAACCGCGAATTGCTCGACAAGATGTCACACTGCCGCAAAGGTGTCGCCAAGATGTTGGCAGGCGCGGCGGCGGCTGTCGTCGTCATTGCCGACAAAGACAAGTCCGACACGTTTATCGAAGATTCTTGCGTGGCGATGATGAACATGCAACTTTTGGCGACTTCGCTCGGCATTGGCAACTGCTGGATTCAAATTCGTAACCGCGACGCGGAAGACGATTCCCCGAGCGAAGAATACTTGCGCGGCTTGTTGAACTTCCCGAAAAATTTTGCATGCCAATCGATTTTGTCATTGGGATTTCCGGCCAAAGAGCCGCGTGCCCGCGAACTCGACAAGCTGAACTTCGACAAAGTTTCTTGCGTCGAGTGAAAATTATTTCGCGACGCCGGCAAGTTCAGTCTCTCCGGCAAGTTCGGCGTCAGCCTCGTCGCTGGCCGCGGCAACTTCGTTGAGAGCTTCGACAAGTTTGTCGACGTCAATGCCGTGAACGAGCGCGCCTTCTTCGATGTTCTCGAAACGAGCCGCCGCACAGCCCAGACAACCCATGCCCGCGTACATGAAAACCATTGCGGTGTCGGGATAACGCTGAACGACTTCGATTATGCTCATGTCTTTTGTAATCGTCATAAAAAATTCCTCCTTTGAGTTGCCGTTGATTATATCACCTGCACGGCGGCCGTCAATGAATTTGCGCTGAAAAAATTTTTTACAACGATTAAAGGAAATTTTTCCCGTAGCGCGAAGTAAATCTGCAAAAGGTTTGGAGGCGAGAACGTTGGACTTTAAGCACACGAGCGTCATGCTCGGCGAAGTTGTCAGCGCACTCAATGTAAAACCGAACGGAATTTATCTTGACTGCACGTTAGGGGGCGCGGGACATGCTCTGGCAATCGGCCGACGACTTACGTCCGGCGGATTGCTTATCGGGATTGATCGTGACGAGGACGCGATTGTTGCGGCTCGTGAAAGGTTGGCGGGCTTGGCTTGCGCTGTGAAGACGGTGCGAGCAAATTTCAGCGAACTCGACAAAATTCTTGACGACTTTAGCGTTGACAAAATCGACGGCGCGGTTTTCGACTTGGGAGTTTCGTCACACCAGATTGACACGGCGGAGCGCGGCTTCTCCTACATGAAAGATTCACCGCTGGATATGCGAATGGACAGGCGGCAGAGCTTGACGGCACGTGATGTTATTAATTTCTGTGATGAAGACCGTCTGACAAAAATTTTCCGCGACTACGGCGAAGAACGTTTCGCCAAACGAGCGGCAGCCGCCATTTGTCGCGCCCGAAAAATTTCTCCGATTGAAACGACCGGCGAACTCGTGCGGCTGATTGAACAGACTGTCCCGCGCACCAAAAACGGCGGTCACCCCGCGAAAAGAATTCCAGGCAAGTCGCATCGAAGTTAACGGCGAACTAGAAATTTTATCCGACGCGTTACAAAAATCTGTCGACCGATTGAAAATCGGCGGGCGACTGGCAGTCATAACCTTCCATTCGTTGGAAGACCGAATCGTTAAAGACACGTTCAAGTTACTCGCGCAAGAGTGTATCTGTCCGAAAAATTTTCCCGTGTGCGTGTGCAATCATCACGCGTCAATAAAAATCCTCGGCAAGTTGCAAACTCCGACACCGGACGAGCAGGAGCGCAATAGCCGCGCAAAGTCAGCAAAACTGCGCGTCGTCGAAAAAATCGGCGAGCGTGAGTTATAGAAACTTCAGCCAACCAAAGGAGGAGTACTGTGACCATAAAACGCAAAAAAGATTACGACAGCAACGCGCGGAGCGAATCTGCGGAGGAGGCTTCATTGACGCTGATA
>CAMZDU010000086.1 GCA_947305445.1 uncultured Selenomonadales bacterium | reverse complement strand
TGCAAATTTAAATCCATGGCGGCGGGCACGGCAATCAATTCGGCAAGCACGCCGCTTTTGTCGTCGCAGACAATCTCAAGCTCGACGTTGTAGAGTTTGTCGCCGGAAGTGTCCCAGCTGACTTCAATCATGCGCTCCACGTCGGACGAGTTGTTTAAAATGTTCGGGCAGTCGGCGCGGTGCACGGTTACGCCGCGACCGCGGGTGACGTAGCCGCTGATTTCGTCGCCGGGGATCGGATTGCAACACTTGGCCAGCCGCACGAAAAATCCGCTCTCGCCTTCGACCAAAACGCCGCGCTCGGAGTTTGAACGATTCCCCTTTTCGGGAATATGTTTAATTTCAGACAGCAACGCGGAGATATCGGGCGGAGTATTGGCGGCAATGTCCTTTTTATAAAGTTCGACAAGTTTTGTTATGACCGAATGCACCGACATTCCGCCGTAGCCGACAGCCGCAAGTAAATCGTCTTCGCCGGAAAGGTTCATGCGTTTGGCGATAAGTTCTAGTCGATTTTCCTTCAGCAAATCTTTCGCGACATAGCCGAGACGCTTAAGCTCCGACTCAATCTGCTCGCGGCCGTGAGTGATGTTTTCCTCGCGATTCTCGCGCTTGAACCAACTGCGGATTTTTGTGCGCGTGTCACTGGAAGCGACAATGTTCAGCCAATCGCGACTGGGACCGTTGTTGGAGCGATTGGTTACGACTTCGACGAAGTCGCCGTTCTGCAATTTGTATTCAAGCGGGACGATGCGTCCGTTGACTTTCGCTCCGACACAATGATGACCAACCTCCGTGTGAATTCGATAGGCGAAGTCAATCGGATTGGAGCCACGCGGCAAAACTACCAAATCTCTGCCCGGCGTGAAGACGAACACCTCGTCGCTGAAAAAGTCAAGTTTCAACGCTTCGAGATATTCTTTCGGGTCTTTAATTTCTTTCTGCAGTTTGGCCATCTTGCGTAGCCAGGAAATTTTTTGATCGCGGTCGCTGTTGGCGGGTTTGGACGAGCCGGCCTCTTTATACTTCCAATGAGCCGCAACTCCGTACTCGGAAATTTTATGCATGGCGAACGTGCGAATCTGAATTTCCAACGGATAGCCCAGAGCCATAACCGTGGTGTGTAACGAACGATAACCGTTACTTTTGGGCACGGCGATATAATCTTTGAATCGGCCGGGAATTGGTCGCCACTTCGCGTGAATGACGCCGAGCACGTTATAGCAATCCTTTACGTCGTCGACGAGAATGCGCACGGCCGACAGGTCGTAAATTTCGCCGATGTCTTTGTGGTCGCGAATCATTTTTTTGTAAATGCTGTAGAAATGTTTGGCGCGGCCGCTGATTGACGCGTGAATCTCCAGTTCGTCGAATTCCTCTTCGATGAGGCGGACGGCCTCGCTGATGTAAATTTGTCGCTCGCGGCGTTTCTGCTTGACGTGCTCAACCAAATCGTAATAAATATCCGGCTCCAAATAACGCAGGCTCAAGTCTTCGAGTTCCCATTTGATGTTTGATATGCCGAGACGATTGGCAAGCGGCGCGTACAGTTCGAGAGTTTCTTTGGCGATACGTTTGCGCTTATCCTCGCGCATAAATTTAAGCGTGCGCATGTTGTGCAGACGGTCTGCCAGCTTTATGAGTATGACGCGCAAATCTTTGGCCGTGGCGATGATGAGTTTGCGGTAAGCTTCGATTTGTTGTTGCTCCTTGGTTTTGAAATATATTTGGCCGATTTTGGTCACGCCGTCAATCAACAGTGCAATTTCCTCGCCAAACATGTCTTCGAGTTCGTCAAGCGTGAAGATTGTATCTTCAACCACGTCGTGCAAAATTGCGGCGGCAATCGTCATGTCGTCCATTTGAAGTTCGGCCAGAATCGCGGCGACGTTGAGCGGGTGATTTATGTATGGTTCGCCCGAAGCTCGTGTTTGTCCCGCGTGGCCTTCGCGTGCCACCAGATATGCCCGTTCTATCAACTCCGTGTCCGCGTCGGGGTTATAGGCGTGCACGGTGTCCAGCAGTGATTGTATCGTGACGGGCGGTTTGCCTTTATCGTTCATGTCGTCGCCTCCCCGACAACTTCAATTAGTAATGTGGAATTAGGAATTGTGATTCGGAGGGTGGTTAACGGCGATAACACCACAACTCAAACAATTCCTAATTCCTAATTTGCCGTAGCCGGCAGTTCGGTTGCGGAAGTTAACGGCAACCGTAAAATTTTAATTTCTGATTCCCGCGCAATTTGAACGTTGTCTGGCAATCGAATCAATCGAAATTACTTTGCCGTTTGAAGTCGCCCGCTGTGCCGTTCGTTCGCGTATACCCAAGCGAAATGTCCGCGAGTTCGTCAGCTCCAATTTATTTTTCGGGCGCGGCAAGTCGAAAGTATGCTTGTCACCGTCAACCATGACCAATCCCAGCTCCTCGAAAATTTTAATCGCGCTGTCGAAAGTGTACGTCGAAAAATTTTTGCCGGTCAGATTGTTGAAGGCGTTAATCATCGAGCACAGATCAAATCGTGTGGTATAGGCGTGGGCACGACGCAGGAAGCTGTACACGTCGACGAGCTGTTCGCGGTCGGGAAAATCGCCCGCAATCTCAATCGGTTCCAAACTTGACACGGTGCATTGAACGCGAACTTCGCCTTGCCATGTGTCCATTGACGGCGCGTAAGCAATGTCAACAGGCTCGTTGTTTACCAGCGGCGCAAGGCTTCCGCAACTCCACGCAATAGCCCGCATTTTAGATTTGCCGTTCTCGGCAGGTATTACGAAACTCAGATGACTGCCGTCGTTGCCCATTGATTTTGCCGCCACGCCGCGAACATTTTTGCAGGCAAGCACGGGATGGGGGTTGCCTATGCCGTAGGGTTCAAACTTGCCAAATTCCTCGGCAATGGTTAGATCAATCAGCGCGGGGTGAGCAATCGCGTCGATATTTAAAATCGGTTGGAAGTCCTCGTCAGTCAGATTGTTGCGGACGTATTCGTCGAAACGCTCGGCAAACTCGGCAACTTTATCCGCCGACACAGTCAATCCCGCCGCCTGCGAGTGACCGCCGTATTGCTCGAAAAGGTCGCTCATCGTGTCGAGCGCGTCCTTCATGTGCAACGCGGGGATACTTCTGCACGAGCCGCGGTAAAATTTTTCGTCCTGCGTAGTCAAAATGATCGTCGGTAAATTGTAGCGTTCGACAAGTTTCGAGGCCGTCAAGCCGATGACGCCTTCCTGCCAACCGTTGCCCGCGATTACTAGCGTGCTGAGATCGCCGCCACGTTCAAAGCGCATCTGACTTATACGCTCCTCAGCTTCGGCCAGAATTTGCGATTCGATGTCTTTGCGCTTCTGGTTGAGTTTGTTGAAGGCACGAGCCATTTCCTTGGCCTCGACGTCGTGTTCGCTGAGCAGAAGTTTCAAACCGTCGCTTGCCGTCTTCAAGCGTCCGACGGCGTTCAAGCGCGGAGCAATTTGGAAGGCGACGTGTCCGGCAGAAATTTTTTTGTTGTCGCCCAGGCCGGATGAATTTACCAGAGCGCGCAAGCCGATGCAATTACTCTGCCGCATAATCCGCAAGCCCATGCGAACGATTTTGCGATTTTCGCCGGTGAGCGGCACCAGGTCGGCCACGGTTGCCAACGCAGCCAGCTCAATGTCTGTCGTGTAGTCTTGCACGTCCACGCCGCGCAGATAATTCATTAACGCCTGACTGAGTTTGAAAGCGACGCCCGCTCCGCACAAATTTTTTTCGGGATACGGACAGCCGCGCTGATTCGGATTGACGACGGCGACTGCCGATTGCAAATCCTCAAGCGCGGGCAAATGGTGATCAGTGACTATGACGTCGAGCTTGTCTTTTACGGCGGCAATCTCGCGCTCGTTGGTTATGCCGCAGTCGACGCTTATCAGCAACGTCGTGCCGTCTTCGAAAATTTTTTCCAGCGCGGGAATGTTCATGCCGTAACCTTCGGTGCGGGCGGGTATGTACGATTCAACCGTTGCTCCGAGCTTGCGCAAGGTGCGAATCAAAATTGCCGACGCGCTCATGCCGTCCACGTCGTAATCACCGTAAACGCAAATCCTTTCATGCTCGTCAATGGCGCGGGCAATTCGTTCGACTGCGCGGCGCATGTCTTTGAGCGCGAACGGATCATTAAACGGAACGGATTCCGGTGACAGAAAATTTTTGGCCGACTGTTCGTCGCGTATTCCGCGATGATATAAAACCGCCGCAGTCAGTTCGTTCACTTGCAGTGCCGCCGATATTTTTCGCACGCTTGCCGCGTCCGTCGTCCGAATCTGCCATTTTTTGCGCATGGTGTCACGTCCTCGTATATAGTTGCCGCTTGATTGTACAATTCTTTAAGCGAACTGTCCACAAAAAAAAAAATTCCGCACAATGCGACAAATTAGAGAACAGAACATAACTCGTTGCGCTTCGCCTGCTACGTAGGCAATTAGGAATTAGGAATTGTAGTATTGGTTGTATCGTCAACAACCGCTGTAACAATTCCTCATTCCTAATTATTTTGTCTCCGCACAACGCGTTATATCAATAATCATCGTTAAGTTGCTTCATTGGCGGTGAGTAGCGCGTCAACTTTCAAGTCCGTGCGGCGATTGAGGTCGATAAATTCGTCCTTGGTCGTCTGCACCACGGGCAGAGCCGTCACGCGTGAATCATCAATGTAAACAATTTTTGCGCGTTGCCCGTCGCTCAAGCCGACCCAACTGCCGTTAATCGCCTGCAAAAGTTTTTTCACGAACACGACGACAAAACGCGTGTCGAGCTTGCCGGCAAGAGCGTCGCCGTACAAAACTTTTATGATGTCGAACGGCGAGTTTCGCTTTGCGTAGGAGCGATGGGTTGCCATTGCGTCATAAATGTCGAGCACCGCGATAATTTTGCCGAAGTCGCTGATTTTGTCGCCCTTAAGTTTGCTCGGATAACCCGACCCGTCGCAACGCTCATGGTGATGCAAAACTCCGAGCAAAACATTTTTCAGCTTGCGCAACGGAGACTCCAGCAACATGGCGTAGCCGAAAACGACGTGCTTTTGAACTTCGGCCAGCTCATCGGCGTCAAGCTTCTCCGTTTTGTTGAGAATGCCCTTGGAAATTTTCATCTTGCCGATTTCGCTCAAAAGGCCGGTCATAACCAGTTCGCCGACCTGCGTGGCGCGATAGTCAAGCCAGCGTGCCATAATGCCCGCCAAAATTCCGACGTTAAGCGCGTGGTGAATGATGTAATCGCCGTCGCGTTTCATGTTGTGGATTTGTGTAATGGACTTGGCACCGTCGTCGCACAGTTCGGTTATATTTTCCGCACGCAAAAGTTCAGCCAGCTCGTTGCGGTCAAGTTGGCCGGTATTGGCAAAGCCGTAGTAAAGATTTTGCGTTGCGTTAAAACAACTTTTGTAACACGCCATGTAGTTGCTGTCGAGCAGATACTCCTGCTTGGCGGCCGTCGGCGCGTAATCTTCGGCCGTCACGTCGATATATACCGTGAAAATATTTTTGCCGCGCAGACTGTCAATCATCTCGCTCGTCAACTTGACGTTGCCTTTGATGAGAATCTTGCCGTTGAAATCTTTGACGGCTCGCCCGACTTTCATGCCGGCGCGAAGTTCTGTCACGTCGTAGGATTTAAGCATCCCGTCTCCTCCTCGCAAAAAACTACAAGTCTATTTGCCGTGTCGCAGAAAAATCCTGCGCGGACAATAAATTTCGTTGCGCGTAGTTGACCGGTGTTTTATAATCGCGATGAGGTGATTCGATTGACTGAAAAAAAAATTCAGCGCGGCAACGTCTCCGCCTACGTGAAG
>CAMZDU010000085.1 GCA_947305445.1 uncultured Selenomonadales bacterium | reverse complement strand
TGATTTACGCCAATTAACAAAATCATTTTGTGTAGTAAAATTATAATTAAGAAAGGAGGGGCAAGCTGATCTGCTGGTTGATTCAGCAATTCCCGAAACTGCGAAAGAAGCACAAAAGCCCGCGCAAGCGTCGACTAAAATAGCGCACACGGGGCTTCAGATGGCGGGGCGGTGCCATAAACCGCCTTGCCTGTATCCTACCACAGCAATTTTATCCCAAAATGGCGAGAAAACCCCCGCCTCTACAGGCGGGAGTAGTTCACGGCGCAAAAAGACGACGTCGGGGCAACCGAACACGGAGCGAACATTTTTTCTGTAACGAAGTCCTGCGTGCAGAAAAATTTTCCGGTCGTGATGAGGACAACTTGCAAAAAAAATCGGTACGAAAGTTTTTGAGCTCTCGTACCGATTTTTCGTTCAGTTATTGGATTAGGTCGCTCATGCGCTCAAGCGGTGCGCTCAAGTCCATGTGGCCGGACAGCGTCTCGATCTCCTGTCCGTCGACCAAAAATTTTACGCGATTGATTTCGGGGAAATTGGTCAGCGTGTCGACGATTGAGCCGATTAAAAATTCTTCGCCCGTGGAACCGCCGACAAAATTTTTCAAAATGCTTCCGTCAAAATCGACGATTGCCAATCCGTCGCTGACCGTGACGGAACGAATGCCGGCGTTCTTCGGGAAAATGCGCGTCAAGTTGTCTTCGACCGGCTCGTCAAGCAGAGTTTCGACGGCGGCGATGTATTTTTCGTCCTCGTCGCCGACAATAATCTCGCGCTCGACTTCAACGAGACGCATGCCCGAATCGTCGGGATAGTAAACTTTTATGTTCATGGACTGTTCGGTCTTTTCGTTGTTCACGGGAGGATTTTCCCGGGGCTGAACCGTTTTTTCCGGCTCCGGCACAGGTTTTGAGGGTTCGGGCTTTGTTTCCGGCGTGACGACGGTTTTGTTCTGCGCAGGCGGTTCGGGCGGATTGTCGCTCGGATTTTGTTCACAGCCCGCAGTCAACAGCAACAACGCGAGCATTGCCGGCAAAAAAATTTTGTTCACGATTAATCAAATCCTCCTTGATTGAAATAACGATTGACGGCGTTGGTAATTGCTTGCGCAAGTTTCTGTTGATAGTCGTTTGAAGCCAATAACTGTTCTTCACGCGGATTGGTGATGAAGCCCAGCTCAATCAACGACGCGGGGCATTTCGTGTGTGTCATGACGTAGAAACGAGCCGCCTTGACGCCGCGATTGTTCAGACCGCCCAGCCGTTCAAGCTCTTCGTTGAGAAGACGAGCTAACCGCGAGCCTTTGACGGCACCCGGCGCGTGATAAGTTTCAACTCCGTTGGCGTGCGTGTTCGAGAAGGCGTTGCAGTGGACGCTGATGAAAATATCGGCGTTGGGCGGAGCTTTGTCAACGCGTGCTTGAAGTTCGACCGCGTCCGAAACGCCCGGCGCGGCAACGTCAATGTCGGTCGTGCGCGTCATAACCACTCTGTAACCCGAATTGATCAGAAGTTTTTGCGCCTTGAGCGAGACAGCCAACGAGACGGATTTTTCCGTGACGCCGCTCGGACCGATTGCACCGGAGTCGGAGCCGCCGTGGCCGGGGTCGAGTACGATAACTCTGCCGTCGCCGTTGCCGAAGTCATAATCCGACGAAAAATTTTTCTTCACGTCCAAAACTATGCGGTCGGATTTTTTCGCGGAGCGATTGGCCGGTTCAAGTGAAACTTTTACGTCGCCTTCAATCATTGAGCGGAAGTGGATTTGAATTCTAGTGTAATTTTCTTGCGTGCGGTTGACGAAAATTTTTTCGACGGATTCGCGTGCGCTGGACTGAATCTGCGTGCCGGATACGCGACTGACTCTGCCAGGCAAAGTGTTGTTCAAGTCGACGCGCAAAATCCCCGACGACAGCTCAGTTGAAATGTTGCCGAAGTCAAGTCGTCCGCCGCTGTAGGAAATTTCAATACGCAAAATGTCGTTGTCCAACTCAAAGGCGGTTATCCCTGTCAGCTCGGCGGCCTTGGCAAAGGCTGTGGTCGTCGCCGCGCAGGTCAACACGAGCATCAGCGTGAAACACGTCAGAATTTTTTTCAGCAAAATCATTCCTCCAAATTATGCAACAGATCACGCGCCTCGTCGAGAGCTGATTGAGTTTTGGCCGTGTCGCGGGAAATTGTCAACGTGAGGTACTCGCCTTCGTCGGCGTCTTCGGGCAAAAAGTCTGCGGGCAAGATGAATTGTCGGAAATCGTCCTCGTCCTCAACCAGAAAGACAGCCGTCGCCGAACCGTCCTCAAGCTCTTCGATGCGGTCAAGGTAGGCAATTATTTTTTGTTGTCCGCTTTCTTTTTCGTTATCCATTTGTCTACCCAATCCTCCTTAGTTTCAGGCTCGACGGAAAAATTTTTGCCGTCGCTGATGACGGTAATCGTGCCGTTCCAGCGCGTGCAGAAAATGTGGTCGGCGGCAATTCCGTGCGACAAATAATTTTCCAGCGGCTCCAAATGCGGGTGCCCGTAAGTGTTTCGGCGTTCCTCGTCGGGGCCTGCGGAAATTAACACGTAACTCGGCTCAACGGTCGCGACAAAATTTTCTGTGGACGCGGTGTAGCTGCCGTGATGGCCGGATTTGAGCACGTCGCATTTGAGAACTTTGGCGTCGTTGTCGGCCCACAACTCGGACTCAACTTTTTTCTCGGCGTCACCAGTAAACATCATGGAAAATTTTTTGTAGGTGAGCTTGCCGACGACGGATTCGTTGTTTGGGTCGGACTTCTGCCCGCCGTTAATATCGTTGACAAGTTCGGGCGTCGGATAGAGCACGTCGAATTTAACGCCGCCGCCGAAGTCGAGCTTGTCGCCGGTTTTAAGCGTGTGGTGCGGAATTGACTTGGTGTCGACGGCCTTCAGGTAGCTTTTGTAGAGCGGATTGCTTGAAGCGATGCCGTTATCGTAAACTTCAGCGACGGAAATTTTTTCGAGATACGGGTTGACGTTAATTTCCTTCTTGCTCGGATTAATCAGAACTTTCGCGTTGCCGATGTGATCTGCGTGCGGGTGGGTGAGTATGAGTTTGTCGATTTTGGTGACGGAAAATTTTTTCAGCTCGTCGACGAGAAGCTCGCGCTCGTCGATGTCGGAAGTGTCGATGAGAATTGTCTGTTTGCCGGTCTGAATCAGAATAGCATCGCCTTGCCCGACGTTGAGCATGGAAATTTTCAAGTCGCCTTTGACGGACTGCGCGGCGGCGGTGACTTCGGTCGGAGCGTCGGTTTTATCGTCGACCTTGGCGTCTGATTTGGTATCGGATTGCGGTTCGGATTGTCCGCCGCACCCGCCGAAAATCAACGTCGCCAGCATGAATACAGTAATAAAAATTTTCTGCATAGAATCATCCTTTCGTCACGGTTTGGAATTTCGGTCGCGCTCGTTGCGCCAGACGATGTACAGGCGAATAAATTTCGTCACCGTCCAAAACGCAAACGACGCGATATAAATTTTGTCCAGCGTCGATAAGTTCCCGTAATCGAAATGCACGAACAGGAACACCGCCGCCAATATAATAAACGCGTCGAATTTGTCAAACGCTTTTTTAAAAATTTCAGACAAAATTCGTCGACCTCCTTCCGTGCAAAATTATATCATGTTTATTTCAGATTTGACAGTGATTTTTGTTTGACGCGCAAAAAAATTTTGGGGAGCGGAATTAATCCGTCTCCCCGATTGTCAATCGTCGTCGATACACTGTTCGAGTGTGTGCCAGGCGAGTGTGGCGCACTTGACGCGAGCCGGCATAGTCGAAATATTTTTCAGCGCGGCCGCCTCG
The DNA here is from genome assembly GCA_947305445.1 of uncultured Selenomonadales bacterium. GTDB lineage: Bacteria > Bacillota > Negativicutes > Selenomonadales > Selenomonadaceae > Quinella. The sequence continues at coordinate 2,054 of CAMZDU010000085.1, read as the reverse complement.
TCAAGTGCATCAAGTTCGGCGTCGTCTGTGACTTCGCCGTGAATCATGGCAATAAAAAGTTCAGCAAGCTTGCGGGCTTGGGCAACGGTCTTGCCGCGCATAAGGTCAATCATCATGTCGGTCGACGCCTGAGAAATGGCGCAACCCGCTCCGCTGAAGGCCGCGTCGACAATCGTGCCGTCAACGATTTGCAACTCCAAAATTATTTCGTCGCCGCAACTCGGATTGTGGCCGTGCTCTTTGACGGTTGCATTCGGCAACGGGTGACGATTTTCACTCGACCGGCTGTGTTCGGCGATAAGTTCCGTGTAAATATTTTCGAGCAAGCAAATCCCCCCCGTTACGTCAAACGAAAAAAATTTATGACGCTTGCTTGACGAGGCGAACAATTTCCTCCGCGCCGCCCTCCATAGTCTCAGCCATAATGACGTTGGCAATGGGCGAGTCTTTAAGGATTTGACGGCCGCGCTCGACGTTGGTGCCTTCCAGTCGGACGACGACAGGCACGGGGATTGACTTGCCGTCGGGCGAAATAATTTTTGCCGCGTCGACAATGCCCTGCGCAACGAGGTCGCATTTGTTTATGCCGCCGAAGATGTTGACGAAAATTCCCTTCGACTGACCGCCCTCCAACATGATTTGAAAAGCTTCGGCAATTTTTTCGGGCGTGGAATCCCCGCCGACATCAAGGAAGTTTGCCGGGGAGCCGCCGAAGTGTTTTAATATGTCGACGGTAGCCATTGCCAAGCCCGCGCCGTTAACCATGCAAGCCACGTCGCCGCCCAAATTTACGTAATTCAAACCGAGTTTGGCGGCGTGAAGTTCTTTGGAATCTTCTTCGGTCTCGTCGCGCATTGATTCAACGTCTGGGTGACGATAAAGCGCGCTGTCGTCGAAATTTAATTTGGCGTCGAGCGCGATTACGTCATTTTCCTGCGTGACGACGAGCGGATTAATTTCTGCAAGCGAGCAATCTTTTTTCACGAAAGCGCGGTGCAAATTAATCATGAGCTTTGTGACTTTGCGAATGACTTCTTTCGGGAAATTCATTTTGTAAGCCATGCGCGTTGCCTGGAAGGGCGCAAGACCGATCGCCGGGTCAATGAACTCCTTAACGATTTTTTCGGGCGACTCTGCGGCGACCTTCTCAATCTCGACGCCGCCTTCCTCCGAACCCATCATCACAACACGAGCCGTTTGCCTATCGACGACGAAGCTTAGATAATATTCCTTCTTGATATTTGAGCCAGCCTCAATCAGCAGACGCTTAACGACTTTTCCTTCCGGACCTGTCTGATGAGTGACGAGCGTCTTGCCGAGAAGTTCTTCTGCGTATTGGCGAACTTCGTTAAGGTTGTGCGCGAGTTTGACGCCGCCGGCTTTGCCGCGACCACCGGCATGTATCTGCGCTTTGACAACGGTGACATCCGCGCCGAGAGTCTGCGCTTTTTGAACGGCCTCCTCGACCGTGAACGCCGCGCCGCCGTCCGGCACGTTGACGCCGTAGCCGCGCAAGATTGCCTTGCTCTGGTATTCGTGAATGTTCAAAATATCAGCTCCTCATTTTGAGCTTATAGCTGATAACTGTAAGCTACAAGCTACAAACCATAAGCTATCAGCTTACTTGCGATTCTTGAGCATGTAAACCGTCTGACCGGCAAGTTTACCGTCCGCCGCGTTCGAGCCGCTCGTCCACAGCGAAAAGCCGCCGTCAACCGCTTGCGCGTGAATTTCATTCTGCGTGGCATAGACAATAAGTTCGATGCTTGTCGCCGCCGCGAAAAGATTTGCCGCATTTTTTATGCCCGCGTTCAGATAATCAATCGGACAGCCGGGGTCATAGCCGAACATGCCCAATTCCATTTCAACTTCGGCGGTCTGCGTGACGGGATAAATTTTTTCGTCAGAGATTTTTTCCCACGCGGCACCCTTCTGACATGCACGAAAATCAATGTCGGGCAGAGCTTCCGAATTGAAAATCATCTGCGCAGAAATATCATCAACGCCCGTAGCCTCGTACTTGATGCTGATTTCGTTGTCGTTGGAGAGGCTGT
>CAMZDU010000084.1 GCA_947305445.1 uncultured Selenomonadales bacterium | reverse complement strand
CAGGAATGGGACGTAAAATTTTATAACTTTTTATAAGTTCTCAGTAACGGCTGATATAGTTGATTCACGAAAACAGAGTTGTAGTCACGGGCCTCGGAGCAGTCTCTCCGATTGGCATCGGCAAGCAAAAATTTTGGGATGCGCTTGTGGCCGGCACCAACGGCATCGGGCGCATAAATCAATTTGACGCGTCGGATTACACTTGCCAAATTGCCGGCGAAGTTTTGGACTTCGACCCCGCAATTTTTATCGACAAAAAAGAACTCAAACGCATGGATCGTTATACGCAATTTGCCTTGGCGGCGACGCGTTTGGCATTCGACGACGCACAACTTGATTTGAATAAACTTGACGGCGAGCGGGCGGGCGTATTTGTCGGCACGGGAATCGGCGGCATGAGCACGCTCCATAACCAGTACGAAAAACTTTTTGACAAAGGTCCGTCGCGAATCAGCCCGTTCTTTATTCCGATGATGATTGCCAACATGGCGGCGGGAAATATTGCCATTGCCTATAAACTTCAAGGGCCGAGTGCATGTATCGTCACGGCGTGCGCCTCCGGCACAAATGCCATTGGCGACGCCTATCGAGTAATTCAGCGCGGCGAAGCGGACGTGATGATTGCGGGCGGCACCGAGGCGGCAATTTCACCTGCGGGCGTGGCGGGTTTTGCTCAGATGAAGGCTCTGTGCTCCGACCACAACGATGACCCCGCGCACGCGTCCAGACCTTTTGACAAAAATCGTAGCGGCTTTGTCATGGGCGAGGGTGCGGGAATTGTCGTGCTGGAGAGTTTGGAGCACGCGCTTAATCGCGGCGCGAACATCTGCGCGGAAATTGTCGGCTACGGCCGCAACAACGACGCCTATCACATCACGACACCCGCGCCCGGCGGACACACTCAAGCCAAGTGCATGAAGCTTGCGCTCGACGACGCCGGACTCAATCCGACGGAAATTGATTACATCAACGCGCACGGCACTTCCACGCAATTTAACGACCGCGGCGAGACCGAGGCGATTAAAATCCTCTTCGGTGAGCACGCGTATAAACTCGCCGTTTCGTCGACGAAATCAATGACGGGGCACATGCTCGGCGCGGCCGGCGGCATTGAGGCTGTCGCAACGATTATGTCGATTCAAACGGGCATCGTTCACCCGACGATTAATTACGAAACTCCCGACGACGGACTTGATTTAAACTACGTTGCCAACGAAGCGCAAACTCGCACTGTCAACGCCGCAATCTCAAATTCATTCGGCTTCGGCGGACACAATGCTTGCGTCGTCTTCAAAAAATTTGCTGAATAAAATTTTCCGCAAAAAAAAATCTCCCGACAATCGCGTCAGGAGATTTTTTTTGTGGAAGTTATCGCCCGCAATTAAAGCAACTGTTCGATATCCTTTGCAATCGACGCGGGAGTTGTCGTCGGCTCGAAACGCGCAACAACTTCGCCGTTGCGGTCAATCAAAAATTTCGTGAAGTTCCATTTGATGCCATCGCCTGCCAAATATTCGGGGAAATTTTTCTGCAAAGCGTCAAGCAACAGCGCGGCAATGGGATGATTCATGTCAAAGCCCGCAAATTTTTTCTGTGCGGTGAGATATTTGAACAGCGGCTGCGCCGTCTCGCCGCGCACGTCGCCTTTTGCAAAAATCGTGAACGTCACGCCGTAATTGAGCTTGCAGAATTGCTGAACTTCGTCGTTGGAGCCAGGCTCTTGACCCGCGAACTGATTGCACGGGAAGCCGAGAATCTCGAAGCCGCGAGCTTTGTAAGCGTCGTAAAGTTTCTGCAGCTCTTCAAATTGCGGAGTAAAGCCGCACTTGCTGGCGGTGTTGACGATTAACAGCACCTTGCCGCGATAATCCGACAAAGACTTGTCTTCGCCGCGTTTGGTTTTAACCGTGAAGTCGTAAATACTCATGAGTGCGCCTCCCTAAGCCGTGGCAAGCAGTTCGTCGATTTTGCGTTTGTCGAAGCCGAGAACAAAATTTTTTCCGTCAATGGTCGTCACGGGAACGGTCAAGTCGCCGGAAATTTTTTCGCACTCGGCGGCGAAGTCGGCGTTCTCTTCGATGTCGCGAACTTCGTACTCAACGCCGCGTGCCGTCAAATATTTTTTCACCTTGTCGCACCACGGACAGCCGTCAAACGAATAAACCTTAACCAAAATAATCAACCTCCCAATTTTGCAAGATAGTTCTCCGCCAACAGAGCGGCAGTCGTGCCGTCAGAGGCGGCCGTCGTCAGCTGACGAATTTCTTTTTCGCGCACGTCGCCCGCCGCGAAGACCCCGTCAATTTCCGTGCGGCAATCTTCGCCGGCAATGATTCGACCGCTCGCGCTCAAGTTCAACTCGTCCTTGAAAAGTTGCGTGTTCGGCTCGACGCCTATGTTTACAAAAATTCCGTCGACCGCCAAAATTTTTGTCGTGCCCGTAACCTTGTCGAAGACCTCGACGCTTTCAAGACGTTTATCGCCGCGCAAGGCTTTAATCTCCGTCTGCAACATGACGGTAACTTTGTCGTTGGCGCGAAGACGTTTTTGCGACACTTCGTCGGCACGAAATTCCGAGCGGTGAATCAGATAGAGTTTGCTCGCGTATTTGGTCAGAAAATTTGCCGCGTCGACAGCCGCGTTGCCGCCGCCCATGACCGCAATAATTTTGCCGTCGTAAGCGTGGCCGTCACACAGCTCGCAATAGTGGACACCGCGGCCGGCAAATTTTTTTTCTTCAGGCAACGGGAGCTTGCGGCGATTCATGCCGGAGGCGATTATCACGACTTCGGCCGCGTAAATTTTTTCCTGCGTCTCGACAATTTTGGGCGAAGACTTCAGCGCGACGCGTTCAATCGTGTCGAACTCGTCGATAACCGCGCCGAAGTTCTCCGCCTGTTTTTGAACGGTGGCAATCAAGTCGCCGCCGCTTATGCTGATAAAGCCGGGAAAATTTTCAATGTCGACGGCGTTGGCAATTTGTCCGCCGACGATTGCGTTCTCTAAGACGAGCGTATCAAGATTCATTCGTCCGCAATAAAGAGCCGCCGTCAAGCCCGCCATGCCCGCACCGATTATTACAACGTCTTTGTGAATGCGCTCCTTCATGCCAAAATCTCCTTCCGACAAAATTCAGCGCGAAATTTTTTCAAACAGACTTCGGCAACCGCGCAAAATGTCGTCGTAAGTCGTGGCGAAAGCATTTTTGTCCCAGGGAATGTCTTTGTCGAGAAGCGTAGAAATTTTCTCGTCGGGGTCGCCGCCGCAGACAGCTTTAACCTGTTCGACATTGCTTTTGTCCATGCAGACAATCAAATCGTTTTCGGCGTAGTCGTTCGGCGTAATCATGCGGGCGGTGTGTTCGCCGAAGGGAATTTTTTCCATACGAAGCTTAAGCGCGATGCCTTGGTGGAGAGAGCCGCCGTCAGTGGGTTTGCTCGCGGCGGAGGCGACTGAAATTTTTTCGCTCAAGCCGGCTTCGTCAATCAACTTTTGCATGACGAATTGCGCCATGGGAGAACGACCGGTGTTTCCGCTACAGACAAATAATATTTTCATCTATATAACCTCCCCAAAAAATTTTCAATCATCACGCGGCCGCTCGGCGTCAAAATTGATTCGGGGTGAAATTGAATTCCCTCGACGTCAAAAATTTTGTGACGAACGCCCATAATCGTGCCGTCGTCTAGTTCGCTCGTTATAGTTAAACAATCGGGCAAAGTCTCGCGCTCGATTATAAGCGAATGATAACGCCCGACCTCAACGCCTTGCTCCAGGCCGCGATAAAGTCCCGTGTTGCAGTGTTTAAGACGCGACGTCTTGCCGTGAACGACTTCCCGCGCACGAATGACTTTGCCGCCGAAAACTTCGCCGATAGCTTGATGACCAAGACAAATGCCTAAAATCGGCAATTCACTCTTAATCTCGTCGATAAGTTGTTCGGTGATGCCCGCATCGCTCGGCACGCCCGGCCCCGGCGAAATTATCACGGCGTCAAAATTTTTTCGCACGTCGTCGACGGAAATTTTATCGTTGCGAACGACTTCAACCGCCGCGCCGAGTTCGCTCAGCAGTTGATAGACATTGTATGTGAACGAGTCGTAGTTATCGAGGAGCAAAATTTTTTTAGTCATTGTTTTCAACCTCCTCGACAACTTCAAACAACGCTTTGGCCTACTGCAAAAATTCGCGGTACTCGTTTAGCGGCACGGAGTCGGCGACAATGCCCGCGCCCGTCTGAATCACCGCGTCGGAATCGTTTTCAATACGCATCGTCCGCAAAGTTATGCACATGTCCATATTTCCGCAAAAATCCATGTAGCCGACGGTGCCCGCGTAACTTTTTCGGCGCACGGGTTCCAGCTCGTGAATAATTTCCATTGCGCGGAGTTTCGGCGCACCGCTGACGGTTCCGGCGGGGAAAGTCGACTTTAAAACGTCAATCGGCTCAAAATTTTCTTTAAGCGTACCGACGACGCTTGAGACCATGTGCATGACGTGGCTGAAGTATTCGACTTGGCGGAGCTTGTCGACTTTAACCGTGCCCGCCTCCGAAATTCTGCCCAAATCGTTTCGCGCCAAGTCGACAAGCATCGAATGTTCGGCGCACTCTTTAACGTCGGCTTTGAGTTCGGCGGCAAGGGCTGAATCTTCGTCAGCAGTCTGTCCACGTCGACGAGTGCCGGCAATTGGATAAGTAAAAACTTTTTTGCCCGCGACTTTGACGAGCATTTCGGGCGACGCACCGACAAGTTTGACGCTGCCGAAATTCAAGTAGAACATGTACGGCGACGGATTGACTTGCCGGAGCTTGCGATAAAACAGGAAGGCGGGCTTCGTAATTTTTGCGCGGAACTGCTTGCTCGGCACGACCTGGAAGATGTCGCCGGCGAAGATATATTCTTTTGCGCGTTCGATTGCCGCTAAAACTTCCGGCGGTGCCTCGCCGTAGCAGCTCATGAAATTTATCGGCTCGCGTGAATTTTTTTCGGGCGAAGAAATTTTTATCGGCTCGGAAATTTTTTTGGTCAGCTCGTTCATGCGCGTGACAATCTCCGCGTAAAGTTCCGACAAATTTTCTTGACCACTCACATCAGCCAAATAAATCAGCCGCGCAGAATTTTTCAGCGCGTCAAGGACAATCATCACGCGGCAAATCATGAACTGTCCTAAAAGTTCTTCGTCGCCGAGTTCAAGCCCGCGTATCCTGTCAAACGTCGCGGAAATCTCAAAATTAAAATAACCGACCATACCGCCGTTGGCCAGCGGCAAATTTTTGTCGAGCGCGGCGGGAGTGTATCGGCTCATAAATTTTTTTATCGCGTCGACGGGCGCACCGTCAATGCACTTCATCAAGTCGCCGTCGCGAATCATCAACTTGCTCTTAAAAACCTGCAACTCGATGAACGGCTCGGCACCTATAAACGAATAGCGGCCGAAGGCCTGTTGCGTCGTGTCGACCGATTCGAGAATAAAGCCGCGTCCGTTGCCAACGAGCTTGTAAAAAATCGACACAGGCGTTTCCAAATCTGTGCTGACGTCGGCACTCACAGCGATTAGGTTAGACTTTTGCGCGAAGGTTTGAAATTCTTCGAGCGTCGGGGAAATTTTCAACTTCATCACTTCCCAAAAATATTTTTCGGCGATTATAACATAAAATCCTTGCCATTTGCTGTCCTGCTTGATAATAAAATTTATGTTCCGACTTCAATTACTTGACCTTTCATGGCCGGTCTTTTGGCAAGAAAACTCGGTGAGATGAATTGCCGCTTGACTACAAAAAACTGTTCGATTAAACTTCAAATTAAGAGCGACAGTCAATGAATCTCCCGCCTCTATAGGCGGCGAGAAGTTCAATTCGGCTCCGAACCTGTCGAGGCTTCCACCGTTGACAAAATAATTGAGCACGGCAGAGTTCCCGATAACTTCGTTGCGTCAACCAGCTGGAACAATTACATC
>CAMZDU010000083.1 GCA_947305445.1 uncultured Selenomonadales bacterium | reverse complement strand
CTGCACGCCGCGTGTAAATCTTCGATAAATTTGTCAATTTGAATCATCGTCGTCGTCATCAGCGCGCACAAGCCGACAATGTACGCGTTGTGTTCAAGGGCGGCACGAACAATTTTTTCGGAGTCGACGTCTTTGCCCAGGTCGACGAGTTTAAAGCCGCTGTTGGAAATCAACGCGCCGACAATATTTTTGCCAAGGTCGTGCACGTCGCCCTTAACCGTCGCGATAACAAAAGTTCCCTGCGTGGCAGTCTCCTGCGCGGGAAAAAGTTTTTTCAGCTCGTCGAAAGCAAGACGCATGGTTTCCGCGCTCAATAAAACTTGCGGCAAAAAAATTTTCCCCGCGCCAAAGTCTTCGCCAAGTTCGTTCATTGCGGCGGTTAATGCACGTTCGGTAATCTCGTCGGCAGAAAATTTTTCGTCGACGGCTCGCCGAATCAGCGCGGGAATTTCGTCCTTATCGCCGTCACGGATTGCAAGCTTAATCGCGTCGAGAGTCGGCAACAAATTTTTTTTTGTCGCGGCAACGGGCGAATCGATTTGTTCGAGCTTGCTGAATTTTAAGCCGTTGGGGTCGCGGGCGAGGAGCGCGGCGGACGCTTTGAGCGTGTTCATCATCATCTCGTCGTAAGGATTCATAATCGGCGCGTTGAGACCGGCCGCCAAACACATTGCAAAGAACGTCGAGTTAATAAGCGGGCGATTCGGCAGACCGAACGAAATATTGCTCAAGCCCATCGTCGTCGGCAGGTCGAAGCGTTCGCGATAAAGTTTCAACGTCCGCAAAACTTCGAGGCACGCATTTTTATCTGCGGAAATTGTCATAACCAGTGCGTCGAGCAGAAAGTCTCCGTCGTCGAGTCCGTGAGCTTTGGCCGCGTCAAGGACGGTTTCGGCAACGGCAACGCGCTCTTCGGCTGTGGCCGGAACGCCTGCTTCGGTGAGGGGCAAAATCAAAATCGCCGCGCCGTAACGAGAGGCGAGCGGCAAAAATTTTTCCAGCCGCTCCGGCTCCGCGCTGACCGAATTAATCAGCGCACGTCCAGGAAAATTTTTTAAGCCGGCTTCCAAAGCTTGAGCGTCGCTCGTGTCAATGGCAAGAGGCGCGTCGGTTATCTGCGCAATTTCGCGGACGGCCTTGGCCATCATCGCGGATTGGTCGATGCCGCCAACGCCCATGTTCACATCAAGAATGTGAGCACCGGCTTTGACTTGATTTAGCGCGTCGCGTTTGACGCCGAGCAGTGAACCTTCGCGAATTTCTGCGGCAAGCTTCTTTCTGCCCGTGGGATTGATTCGTTCGCCGATAAGCGTCGCAGAATTTTTATCGACGACGACGGTTTTTGAACGACTCGCCAACATCAGCGGACGACTTAAATTTTTCTGCGCGGGCTGAAGATTTTTCACGGCGTCGGCAAGTTCGCGAATGTGCGCGGGCGTCGTGCCGCAACAGCCGCCAAGATAAGTTGCGCCCGCCTCCACGAGCTTGGCTCCCCAACTTCCGAAAGTTTTTGCGTCCATGGGAAATTTCGTCACGCCGTCTTCGAGGTAAGGCATGCCGGCATTTGGTTGCACGCTGACGGGCACGCGACAATTTTCCGCCAAAATTTTCACGACGGGCACGAGCTGTTCGGGACCGAGCGAACAGTTCACGCCGATAATTGACGCGCCCATTGCGTCCAAAATCACCGCGGCGGATTGCGGGTCGGTGCCGGTGACGGTGCGGCCGTCTTCGCTGTAGCTGAGCTGACAAATCACGGGCAAGTTGCAGGCGTCGCGGGCGGCCAGAAGTGCGGCTCGCATCTCCTGAATGTCAATGCAAGTTTCGATAATAAGAAAATCTGCGCCCGCCTCGGCCAGTGCCGCCGACTGCTCGCGGAAAATTTCATAGGCGTCGTCGAAAGTCAACTCACCGAGCGGCGCAATAAATTTTCCCGTCGGACCGATTGAGCCGGCAACTTTGACATTGCCCGCGGACTTGGCAATTTTCACGGCGGCGAAGTTCAACTCGCGAACTCTGTCGGCAAGTCCGTAGTGCGCAAGCTTGACACTCGACGCGCCAAAAGTGTTCGTCTCGATAATGGTTGCGCCGGCGTCAATGTAAGCGCGATGAATTTTTTTGACGACTTCGGGTGCGTCGACGTTCATAAGTTCGGGACACGCGCCGGGCTTGAGGCCGCCGGCTTGGAGCATGGTGCCCATTGCCCCGTCAAAAATTTCAATCATCAAGAGCCTCCGTACAAGCTGACAGTTACTTCTTGCGACGTTTCTTGGTTTTCTTTGGCGAGCGGGTGGCGTTGGCAAATTTGGCTTTGACGCGCTCGGCCGCTTCTTTCTCCTTGTCGGTCGACTTCTTGTCGCGCTGAATTTTGGCGTACTCGGCACCGAGACCGGCCAACTTGTGCTTGACCGTCATGACAGGGTGAGACAAAAGCATTTTTCGCTGGCCGCCCTTCATGATGGCCAGAAAGTCGACGGTGAAACGTTCGCCGAAACACGGCGTCTCGCATTGCTCGCAAATCGGTTTGCCGATGCCGTAAGGACAGCGATTAATTTTTATCAGAACGGTGCTCAAGATGGCGGTGCACTTGGCGCAAAGTTTTCCGCCGCTCGTGCCGTGGTTGGCGTTGCAATATTTGCCGAACGTCTTGCGAATGTTTTCCTTCTCTTTGGGGACGTTGTTTTTCAATTCGGGCGGTTTGCGCTTGGGCAACAAGCTTTTAACCTTGTCGAGTATTCCCATAATAAAACTCCTTTCGCGTGGTGTCGATTCATTTTAATTGCCACGCAAGATAAAAGCAAGCCGCGCAGAATTTTTTTAACCTCCTTGCGCAAGATGCTGATAATCTTGCAATGAATCCGCGTCGAAGATAATTTTTGTCCCGAAATCAAAAAAGCTCCGACGGCCAATCAGATCTTTTTTGTGTGGAATCGCTTTGCTCACAAGTTTCCTCGTGTCGGTCGCAGCAACTGTAGTCGGCCACTACTTTTTTGCAAGTGGCTGGATCGACATTAATCGTTAACAACACAGCACAGTAGCGTTAATCTGCAAAACGCGCAAAGCTCTGTCGAAGCCGCAGGGCTTTTTAAATTTTCATCAGTCGTTCTTTAAAGTGACGGTGGCCAATGCGGAAACGCGGTCGTCGTCCTTGGTTTTCATGAGGATAACGCCCTGCGTGTTGCGGCCGATGGTGCGTATATCGTCGACACTCGTGCGAATGACAAAACCTTCGGTCGTAATCAGCAACAGCTCTTGGTCGGGCGTGACGACTTTAATGGCGACGACTTCGCCGGTTTTTTCGGTGACTTTCATGTTGACGAGACCGCGTCCGCCGCGCCCTTGCGGACGATATTCTTCGACGGGCGTGCGTTTGCCGATACCTTCCGCGCTGACAGTCAGAATTTCCGCGCCTTTGCGCAATTTGTCCATGCCGATAACGTGGTCGCCCTTTTTAAGACGAATGCCGCGCACACCGCGAGCCGTTCTGCCCATTGAGCGAACTTCCTCTTCGGCGAAGGCAATCGACATACCCTGGGCAGTGCCGAGAATGATATAGCGTTCGCCCTCCGTGAATTTGACGCCGATAAGTTCGTCGTCCCTGTCGAGTTTTATTGCAACGAGTCCGCGTTTCATCATGGAGCTGAATTCCGACAGCTGAGTTTTCTTGACGATACCTTTGCGCGTGGCCATGAACAGATAGCGCGTCGGGTCGAAGTCGCGGACTTTAATCAACGCGGTGATTTTCTCGCCCGGTTCAATCATAAGCAAATTGCTGATGTGTACGCCCTTTGCGGCGCGTCCCGACTCGGCAATCTGATAGGCTTTGAGGTGGAAAACTTTGCCCTTGTTCGTGAAGAAAAGAATCGTGTGATGCGTCGTTGTGATTAAAATCTGTTCGACGAAATCTTCTTCCTTGGTGCCCATGCCGGTGACGCCGACGCCGCCGCGTTTCTGTTTGCGGTAAGCGTCAAGGTCGATGCGTTTGACGTAGCCGCCGTGCGTGAGCGTGACAACAATGTCGTCGTCGTTGATGAGGTCTTCGGCCTCGAAAGCCGCAAGCTCCTCGCCAACAATCTCCGTGCGCCGCTCGTCATTGAACTTCGCTTTGACGGCAAGCAGTTCGTCTTTGATGAGTTGCAAAATCCGTTGTTCGTCGCCGAGAATTTCTTCAAAGGTTTTAATCGCGACGCGGACGCTTTGATATTCTTCGTCGAGTTTGTCGCGCTCAAGGCCGGTGAGTTTTTGAAGACGCAATTCTAAAATTGCCTGAGCCTGCGCGTCGCTGAAGTTAAATAATTTCGACAGCATTGACTTCGCGTCGTTGGCGGAGGGGCTTTGACGGACGATTTTTATTATCACGTCCAAATTTTTTACCGCCGTCGTCAATCCTTCCAGAATGTGAGCGCGAGCTTTCGCCTTTGTCAGGTCGTAGCGCGTGCGCCGCGTGATAATCTCTTCTTGGTGACGAATGTAATGTTGCAGAATTTCTTTTAGCGTGAGGATTTGCGGGTTGCCGTTGACGAGCGCGAGCATGTTGACGCCGAAGCTGTCCTGCATTTGCGTATGCTTGAACAGCTGGTTAAGAATTATTTGCGGAGTAACGTCGCGGCGCAGGTCGATTGCAATTCGCATGCCCTCGCGGTCGCTCTCGTCGCGCAGGTCGGTTATGCCCTCAATAGTTTTGTCGCGCACGAGGTCGGCAATTTTTTCGATAAGCCGCGCTTTGTTGACTTGATAGGGCAACTCCGTGACGACGATGCGATTTTTTCCATTGGGCAAAGTTTCGATTGACGTGCGTGCTCGCATTTTGATTGAGCCGCGTCCCGTGCGATAGGCGTCGCGAATTCCCTCCTTGCCTATAATCAAACCGGCAGTCGGGAAGTCGGGGCCGCGAACAATTTTCATCAAGTCGGTCGTCGTGGCGTCCGGCTCGTCAATCAAATAAAGCGTCGCGTCGATAACTTCGCCGATATTGTGCGGAGGAATGTTCGTCGCCATTGCCACCGCGATACCCGACGCGCCGTTGACGAGCAGTTGCGGAAATTTTGCCGGTAAGACGCTCGGTTCTTTCAGCTATTCGTCGTAGTTGGGCACGAAGTCGACGGTTTCCTTGTCGATATCCTGCAACATTAGCTCGGAAATTTTCGACATGCGGACTTCGGTATAACGCATGGCTGCGGCAGGGTCACCGTCAACCGAACCGAAATTGCCGTGACCGTCGGCCAGCGGGTAGCGCATTGAAAAATCCTGCGCCATGCGAACGATTGCATCATAGACGGAGCTGTCGCCGTGAGGATGATATTTACCCAAAACTTCACCGACGATGCGTGCCGATTTTTTGTAAGGCTTGCCGCTCGTCATGCCGGCTTCCTGCATTGCGTAAAGAATTCTGCGGTGCACGGGCTTGAGGCCGTCGCGAACATCGGGCAGAGCGCGTGCGACGATAACCGACATTGCGTAATCTATGTAAGAAAATTTCATCTCGTGTTCGAGATTTACGGAAACGATTTTTCCATGACCGAAATTCAATTCTTCCACTGTCTCACCTCATTTTATCAATTAGGAATTAGAAATATTTTGAGTTGTGTTGTTAGTTGTAACGTCAACAACTTCTGTAACAATTCCTAACTCCTCATTAATAATACCACCCGCGTTGCAAAAAGTCCAACGCCGCGCCGCCTCGTCACGGAAAACAATTTTGTAGACAGACTATTAGTGGCTGAGCAATTCACCAACACACTTTAAACGTAGGCAGTTGGCAACGGTAGACTAAATATTGACAAAAGTATAGCTGAAACCTAAAATTTGTTTGCTGACGAAAACCAAGTCGGCTCAAAAATTTTTCAAGCTGCGGAATTATTGCCGCCGCAAATTCTTAATTGCAACAGTTCGCAAAAGGCGGCGAGGAGTGAACTAACAGTACCTAAAAAAGTTGACATTCATAGACTTTCCTGGAGGATATACGG
>CAMZDU010000082.1 GCA_947305445.1 uncultured Selenomonadales bacterium | reverse complement strand
AACTGTGGGTGCATCAACAGGACGAATCATGAACTCTTGGAAAGCAATCGGGGCGTCGGAGTGTGCGCCGCCGTTGATGATGTTCATCATCGGAACGGGCATTTTATAAGTATTGCAACCACCGATATAGCGATAAAGGGGCAGACCGACAGCTTGAGCACCTGCTTTGGCGGCGGCCAGCGAAACAGCCAGAACTGCGTTTGCACCGAGTTTGCTCTTGGTGGGCGTGCCGTCGAGTTCAATCATCTTGTAGTCGAGAGCGCGCTGATCAAGGACGCAGTCGCCGACGAGAGCCGGAGCGATAATTTTGTTGACGTTGTCGACAGCCTTGAGGACGCCCTTGCCCAGGTAACGGCCTTTGTCGCCGTCACGGAGCTCGAGGGCTTCGTTTTCGCCGGTGGACGCGCCGGAAGGAACAGCCGCACGACCAACAATGCCGCCTTCGACAATGACATCAACCTCAACCGTCGGATTGCCGCGGGAGTCTACGATTTCACGACCGATAACTTTCTCGATTTTTGCCATTACAAAATCCCCCTTATCATTAAAACTAAATTAAAAACTATCTGCGTCGAATTATACCATTTTAGGCGCGGTTTGCAAGATATTGTCTAAAAATTTTTGCAAAGTGGACAAGAGCAATGACATTCCCGCAGTGCATGAATTAAAAGAAAAGCCAACTAAAACTTTTCCGAAAATTGATTTGCGTGATGTCGTTGTGCGATAAATTGCTTGACGAAGGGCGGAGGGCATTTTAAAATTCTTCGCGGGAGGAGGCGATCTCATGAACGATGACAACTTACAAAAGACGAGCGAGCCGCAAACGTACAACGAGGGCGACGCACGTTTTGACGTTACTTCGCTCGACGAGGTCAAAGACGAAAACGGCAACGGCATTTTCCACATGACGCGGAGTTTCAAATGGATACTCGCGCTGTCGATTCTGCTGTTGATTATGGTAAGCGTGCTGATTTATTCGGCGTATATGGACGCGCTCGCGGTGGAGATTTGGCAGCTGGCAATCTGGTGCGTATGCTGGCCGCTGGCAATTTATTCCGTCGTGAAAAAATCCGTGGCGGCGGTGATTCTGAACTTCGTGTTGTTCTTCGGCGTGTCGCTGATACCTGTTTGGCAATCGGCGCACGAAAATTTTCAGTCGGTAATAAAATTATTTTTCGGCTGAGTGCGCACGCGAGCGGGAGGAATTTTTATGAGACTTCTTCATACGGCGGACTGGCACCTTGGCAAAACACTCAAAGGCGCAAATCTTCTCGACGACCAAAAATTTATAATCGACGAAATTTTTTCTGTGATTGACGACGAAAAAGTTGACGCGATTTTGATTGCGGGCGACGTGTATGACAGAGCCGTGCCACCGCCGGAGGCCGTCGAACTTTTTAACGAGACGCTTAACCGCTTCGCGGAAAGAAATCTGCCGACGCTGATAATTGCCGGCAACCACGACAGCGCACGCCGTTTAAACTTCGGCAGCAAAATTTTCGCGAGCAAAAATATTTTCATTGCGTCGAAACTTTACAACGAACCGGCGCAAATTGTATTGAGCGACGACTTCGGCGAGGTGTATTTCTCGATGATTCCGTTCTTTGAGCCGACAGAGATTCGCACAAAATTTTTCGACGAAGACAGCGAGCGACTCACCTTCAACGACGCGAACAAATTTTTCGTCGAACGTGCGCGGAAAAAAATTCCGTCGGGCAAGCGGAGCGTCGCGCTCGCTCACGTTTTTTTGACGGGCGGTGAAGAATCCGAATCCGAACGAAAATTTGTAGGTACGGCCGCCAATGTCGACGCGCAAATTTTCGCGGGATATGATTACGTCGCGCTCGGTCACCTGCATCGTCCGCAAAGAATTTCCGCCGAAAACATTCGCTACGCCGGCTCCCCGCTGAAATATTCTTTCGACGAGGCCGCGCACAAAAAATCCGCCACGATTGTCGAACTGGACGCGCAAGGCTTCGTCGGCGCGAAAAAAATTCCGCTCACCCCGCGCCGTGATGTTCGCATCGTCACCGGCACGATTGACGAACTGAAAAATTTTGAGTGCACGCAAGATTATATCTGCGCCCGCCTCACCGAACGCGCAATTAACGTTCAAAACAAGCTCGCGCACGTTTTTCCCAACCTGCTCGGCGTCGAATTCAATTTGCAAAAAATTTCCGCGGCGAACGACGAACCGACGACTTCGCACGCGGGCACCACGAAGCTCGACTACTTCGCAGATTTTTTTTTAACGCAGACCTCTCAAACTCTCAGCGACGAATACCGCGAGGCAATGCGCGAACTTTTGGCGAAACTCGACCGCGACGAAAGGGAGGCGTGAACTTTGCGACCTGTCAAATTGAAAATGAAGGCGTTCGGCGCATATACCAAGCCCGTCGAATTAAATTTCGAGACGGGGCTCGGCGATGAAAATTTTTTCTTGATTCACGGCGCGACCGGCTCCGGCAAGACGACGATTCTTGACGCGATTTGTTTTGCACTTTACGGCGAAAGCTCCGGCGGCGGGCGCAAAAGTTCGATGATGCGCTCCGAAAACGCCGCGCCGACCGACAGAACCGAAGTCGACTTCACTTTTGCTTTGCGCGAGAAAATTTATCGCATAGTGCGCAGCCCGCAATACATGCGCCCGAAATTGCGCGGCGAGGGCTTGACGGAGGAAAAAGCTTTTGCGGAAATTTTTGTTGACGACAGACCTATTGAGACGCGGGACGTCAGCGAATACGTGCGCGGCCTGCTCAAATTCAGTTGCGAGCAATTCCGTCAAGTCGTCGTGTTGCCGCAGGGCGCATTCCAAAAATTTTTGCTGGCGAAATCGGACGATAAACAAAAAGTCTTGAACACGCTCTTTAACGCGGAATTTTTTCGGCGCGTGGAAGAAGAACTTAAGCTCCGCGCACTCGACGCGAAAAAATTTTTTGAGACGCTCACGGCACGTAGAGAAAATTTGATCAACGACGCAAAAGAACTCGTTGGTGCACCCGTCGACGAAAAAATTTTGCCCGCGCTGATAAAAAAATTCGCCGACGGACTCGTCGCGGCACAAGTTCAACTCAAAACGCTGGAAGCCGCAACTCGCGACGCGCAAAAAAATTTCACCGACGGCGATAACTTGTCCGAGCTGTTCAAAAATTTGGAAGTTCGCACGCAAGAATTGACGAACGCGCAAAAAGAACTCGGAGAAATTTTGCGCAAACTGTCCGACGCCAAAACCGAGTTAGACACGCGCACGGCACAAGAGTCCGAACGCAAACAGCTGGAACAGTTGTCGGCAGAACTCACGAAAAAGAAAACGTCGCTCAAAAATCTGCAAGCCAAACGCGACGAACTTCAAGCGGCACTTGAGGCGGCGCAAAAGTCAGCGGCGCAAGTCAATCGGCTCAAAAACCTCAAGCAAGCTTGCTACAAAACGATGGCAGAACTCACCGCCGAGGTCGAACGGTTGCAAGACGCGCCCGCAAAAAAAAAGTCGGCTGAAAAAATTTTGGAGGAGGCTCAGGCTCGCGAAAAACTCTTGCAGGAAATTTCCGAACTGCGCGCGAAAATTTTGGCGGCAGAAAAAAATTTGGCAGAGGCTAGTCAAGCTCACGACGCGGAGGAGAAAAAACTTTCCGCACTTCGACAGGCACAGATTGACGGCTCGGCGGCACGGTTGGCGGAAACGTTGACCGACGGCGTGCCTTGCCCCGTTTGCGGTGCGATTCATCATCCCGCGCCCGCAAAGTCCGACGTCGCAATTCCGACCGAGAAGCAAATTAAATCTGCCGAATCAAAGAGCAAGACGCTCGCCGAGCAAAAAAATTCCGCCGAACAAAATCTTGCGCGGCTCAAGGGCAGACTTGACACGCGTGAAAAAATTTTGGCAGAGGGTGCGCAAGTCGTGACGGTTTCCGCGGCTCAAGCGGAGGTCGACAAACTTTCCGCCGATGTGAAAACTTTGGAGCACGACCGCAACCGAATCAAAATCGGCGAGAAAAAAACTGCCGACACCGTTGCCGACTTGGAAGCGGCGCAGGATGCCGACAAAAAAATTTTGGGCGCGGCGGAGTCTCTGCGCGGCGAAGTGGCGGCGATGGTTCGCGAAGTCGACGAAAAATATTTGATCAAACCAGAATTGCTTGACGAGGAAATTTCTGCGACGACCAAAAAACTCGACGAACTCAACGCGGCGTTCAATCGGGCGCAGGAAAATTTCAATCGGCTCAACACGTGGACGGCGGTTCAGCGTTCGACGGTCGAGGCCGCGAAAAAAAATCAAGCCGAAGTCGCCGCGCAGATTGCGGACAAAACTCCGCCCGACATGTCCGCGCTGAAAAAATTTTTGGAAGACGCACGGGCGGCTGAACATTGGGCGATTGAAGCCAAAGCAAATTTGTCGACGCGACTTGAACGGCTCAAAGACCTTGCTGAAAAAATTTTCGCGCTCGCCGACGACTTACAGACCGCCGACAAAAATTTTTTGATGTGGAAGACGCTAAGCGACGCCGCCAACGGTTACGTGTCCAAAATTTCTTTCCAGCGATATTATTTGGCAACGATGTTCGGCGAGGTTATCGATGAGGCGAACAATCGGCTCGAAAAGATGAGCGGCGGGCGTTATCGATTCAAGCGCAAGGAGGACACTACCGGCCGCGAACGCAAAGCAGGCTTGGATTTGGAGATCGTCGACGATTACACGGACGCGGCTCGTCCCGTCGAAACTCTCAGCGGCGGAGAAAGTTTTTTGGCGTCGTTGTCTCTGGCACTCGGCTTGGCGGCAGTCGTGCAAAACAATTCGGGCGGAATAAAGCTTGACACGATTTTTATCGACGAAGGCTTCGGCACGCTTGACGCGGAGACGCTCGACTTTGCAATGAAGACGCTGATTGACTTGCAGAGCGGCGGACGGCTCGTCGGAATTATTTCACACGTCGAGGAGCTGAAAAATCAAATGCCTGTTCGCCTTGAAGTCACCAAGAGCAAAGTCGGCTCAACCGCAAAATTCGTGACATAACGTCTCCGTCAATTAGGAATTGTACGGTTGACGACAACACAACTACCGCGGTAAAAATTCCTAATTCCACATTCGCAGAAATCGGTTGCGCAAAAAAAAATTCCCCGACATGTTGCGACGCTTTGTCGAGGAATTTTTTTGTTGCAACGATTGCCGACTTACAACGCGGCACCGATTTTATAGGCCGTGTCGCCGAATTCGGAACGCTCGACCATTGAACGAGAGCCGCAACCCGTCGCCCAAACCTGGCCGACGTCCTGCCAGCTCATGTAGCGCACCAAAGTCTCGTAATGCTTCTGCAGAGCCTCCATAGTCCAATCGGCACTGTTCCAGGCCGTGGCAATCATTATCGACTTTTTCCCGCTCAATTTGCTCGTGCGCGAGTAAAATCTGTCGACGATGATTTTAAGTTGCGCACTCATGCCGAAATAATAAAGCGGCGTCACTAAAACTAATAAATCTGCCTTCAACATTTCCGGCATAAGCTTAGTCTCAATCGCGTCGTCGAAAATACACGCGCCGTCCATACCGCACTGATCACAGCCGCGACAAGGATTAGTTTTTTCGTTCGCCGCGTCGAAGACAAAAACTTCGTGGCCGATGTCGCGGGCGCCTTGAATAAATTTCGCCGCCAGGTAACGCGAAGTCGACTGCGCTTCCGAATGCGGACTGCTGTTAATTACAACAATGTTCATGCGCTTACCTCCCGATACGGAGCCTTGCGCGGAGGCCTCCGTGTTGTCGTCGGAAATTTTTTCCGTCGTCGAAATGGCACAGCCGCTCAAATAGAACGCTATCGAACCTAAGCCGACGACTTTGATAAATGTGCGTCTGTTCATGACAAGCACCTGTTTAATCGTTGTAAACTTCTTTGGCCATGGGGAAGACCGCCCACGCCTTGGGCCAGCCCGCATAAAAGGCAAGTTGAGTGACAATCTCGACCATCTCGTCGCGGGTGACGCCGTTGGCTTTGG
>CAMZDU010000081.1 GCA_947305445.1 uncultured Selenomonadales bacterium | reverse complement strand
CAAGTGGCGATTCCTCCCCCGCCAAGCGGGGGTTTTCTCGCCATTTTTGGATAAATAAGATTCAATCAAAAGAACTCTCTCAATTATTCAGAAAGTTTTCGCCTCTAAGCAAGCGTAGCCGAAGGAGCCGGTGATAGTTAAATTATAGAATCGCCGATATTGATGTCAGTTTTACGTTTATCAACAGATTGGAGGCGTTTGACAGTTAAGAAAAATTTTTAATAAATTATGAAAGCCTAAAATTTTTATAAGGAGGTGAAGTCCGTTACTGAAAATTTTTTATAAGTTCTCAGTAACGCTATTCATGGACGTTCACGAATTAAAAAACATGTGCCGCACCGTTCGTGAAGACATCTTGACGATGATTCACAAGGCGGGCAGCGGTCACCCTGGCGGCTCGCTCTCGTCAACCGAAATTTTAGTGGCTTTATACTTCGGCGACATCATGAAAATTGAGCCAAAAAATCCCGATTGGGAAGATCGCGACCGTTTTATTTTATCAAAAGGTCACGTCGCGCCGGTCGTCTACAGCGTGCTTGCTCGGAAAGGGTTCTTCCCTGTCGAAGAGCTTGCCACGCTCCGCAAGTTCGGTAGCATATTGCAAGGTCATCCGCACAAATCGCATACTCCCGGTCTTGACTGCTCGGCCGGTTCGCTCGGTCAAGGTCTGTCCGTTGCCAACGGTATCGCGCTCGCCTTCAAGAAACTCGACAAAAATAATCGTGTTTATTGTTTGCTCGGTGACGGAGAATTGCAAGAAGGTCAAATTTGGGAGGCGGCCATGTTTGCGCCCCAACAAAAACTTGATAACGTCTGCGCAATCGTCGATTATAATCACGTTCAGCTTGACGGTACTGTCGAAGAAATTAAGAGTCTGGACAATTTGCCTGCCCGCTGGAACGACTTCGGCTGGAATGTCATTGAGGTCGACGGCCACGACGTTGAAGCGGTCATTCACGCCTTCAAGCTCGCCGCGCTGACAAAAGGTCGTCCGTCGGTTTTAATCGCGCACACCGTAAAAGGCAAAGGCGTTTCGTTCATGGAGAACGATTGCAACTGGCACGGCAATGCGCCAAATGCCGAGCAACTGGCTCAAGCACTGGCACAGATACGGGAGGGGACGACATGAGCATTAAAAAAATTCCCATGCGCGACGGTTACGGCAAGGCATTGTTGGAACTCATCGCCGCGAATCCTAAAGTTATCGCTCTCGACGCTGATGTTGCCAAGTCCACGCGCTCCATTTGGGTTAAAGAAAAATTTCCGAACAATTTCATCGATATGGGCATTGCCGAACAAGATTTGGTCGGCACGGCTGCGGGGTTGGCTTTCGGAGGAATGATGCCGTTCACGTCAACTTACGCGGTCTTCATGGCCGGCAGGGCTTGGGACGAAATCCGCACGACTGTTTGTTATAACAATCTTAACGTTAAAATCGCCGGTGCGCACGCGGGCATTTCTGTCGGTCCGGACGGCGCAACTCATCAGGCGTTAGAGGACGTGGCGATTATGCGCGTCCTGCCGAATATGACGGTCGTCGTGCCCTGCGACGCCGAGGAAACTCGCAAAGCTACGCTTGCCGGTGCCGCAATCAACGGGCCTTTTTATGTTCGCTTCGGTCGCGAGGCTGTTCCCGTTGTCACCGAAGAGAGCACGCCATTTGAACTCGGCAAAGCTCGAACATGCCGCGAAGGTTCAGATGTCGCCGTCATTGCCAACGGCGCAATGCTTTACGAATCGCTGGAGGCCGCCAAAATTCTTGCCGAAGAAAATATTTCGGTTGAAGTTATCGATTTGCACACGGTCAAGCCGATTGACGTTGACGCAGTTGTTGCCGCCGCGAAAAAATGCGGTTGTGTCGTCACCGCCGAAGAGCATCAAATTTTCGGCGGCATGGGCTCGGCCGTTGCGGAGTGTCTGGCGCAAAATTATCCAGTGCCGCAAGAATTCATTGGCATTAACGACAGCTTCGGCGAATCCGGCCAACCTCAAGAACTCATGGACGCTTACAACTTGAATCAGTCGGCAATCGTTGCCGCCGTCAAAAAAGTTATCGCTCGAAAATAGGATACGAGTCCGGCTCGTGTCCTTTTGTTTTGGTTGAGGGGAGGATTTTTATGGAAACAGCGGCATTGCAAAAAATTGCCCGTCGTGTGCGTTTCGAGGCCGTGCGCATGATTTACGAGGGCAAAGAGGGTCACCCCGGTCCCGCGCTCTCGTGTGCGGACATCGTGGCGACGCTTTATTTCGACGTAATGAACATCAATCCCGACGAACCCGATTGGGAAGACCGCGACCGTTTCATCTTGTCGAAAGGTCACGGCTGTCCGATTTGGTACGCCACGCTGAACGAGCGCGGCTATCTCAAGCCGAAAGTCGAACACTTCCATTTACGCGAACTCGGTAGCATTTTCCAAGGTCATCCGTCAATGCACAGCGGCGTACCCGGCATTGACATGACAACCGGTTCACTCGGCAACGGCATCGCAATCGGCGCGGGCATGGCTTATGCGGCCAAAGTTCACAAAAAAGATTATTACACCTACGTCATCTGCGGCGACGGCGAAATGCAAGAAGGCGTCACCTGGGAAGGCGTCAACATGGCCAAAGGTCGCGGGCTTGACAATCTGGTTGTCTTCGTCGACAACAACGGCTGGCAAAGTTACAAAACCATTGAATTTACAATCGGTCAAAACAACATGGCAGATCGTTTCCGCGCCTTCGGCTGGCACACGCAGGAGATTAACGGCCACGACGTAGAGCAGATTAAAGCCGCCGTGCTCATCGCCAAAAAAACGCCGGGCTCCCCGCACGCCATAATTTGTCGCACGATTAAAGGTCGCGGTCTCAGCTACATGGAAAACAACAACAAATGGCACAAAGGCGTCCCGACCGAGGAGCAATGGGCTATTACTCAAACCGAGCTGGGAGGCGAATAACATGGCTAAGTTCAAAGGAGTTCGCGAAGCTTTTGCTGCCGCTTTGACGGATTTGGTTGTCGAGGGCAAAGACGTTTACGGTGTCTTCCCCGATTCGTTAAGCGCAATGCGTGCCATTTCTTTTGGCGAAAAATATCCCGAACGTTACGTCGAATGCGGCATTGCCGAACAGTGCGCCGTTGACGTGGCGGCGGGCATGGCAACAACCGGAGCAATCCCCTTCGTCGGCAGCTACAGCGGCTTTTTGACGATGCGTGCCGGTGAACAAATGCGCACCTTCGTTGGCTACACGGATCTTAACGTTAAATTTGCCGGCTTCAACGCGGGTTGCATGGGCGGCGAACGCGAAGGCGTCACGCATCAATTTTACGAGGATTTGGCGTTTGTAAGCTCGTTACCGAATTTTAAAATCCTCACGCCCGCCGACGGCAATCAGATGTATAAAGCCGTCAAGCTTGCCGCCGAACTCAAAGGCCCCGTCTATTTGCGCGGCGGCTCCGGCAAAGAACCGACCGTCTTCCCCGAAGATGCACCGTTCTCGCTCGACGGTATAACTGTTTGCAAAGATTACGGCTCCGACGCCGTGATCCTCTCGACAGGTCACGTGCTCGACAGAGTGATTGCCGCCGCCGACCAACTTAAGGAAAAAGGCATTAACGTCACCGCCGCCGACATCAACATTTTGTACGGCGACAACCCCGCCAAAATTCTGGAGGTTATGGCGAAAACAGAGCTTGTCGTCACGGTTGAAGATCACAACATTAACGGCGGACTCGGCTCGTATATCAGCCGCCTTGCCACGGAAAATCGCCCCGTCAAAGTCAAACGCATCGCACTGGAAGATTATTCCGAATCCGGCCCGGCCAAAGAACTCGGCGACAAGGAAGGTTTCAGCCCCGAAAACATTGCCGCCGTCGTCGCCAAATGTCTCGGCAAATAATTTCGTCAAGGCACAGACTTTGACGCTAATTATAATTTTTTTTGAAAGGAGTTTTTTGCATGTCCAAGATCAAAGTTGCGGTAATCGGCGCGGGTGGCAAAATGGGTACTCGTACTTCAAACAATCTCGTCACGAAATTCCCCGACAAGTTTGACGTCAAGCTCGTAGAAACTTATCCGCCGGCAGTCGAGCGCATCGAGAAGGAACGCGGCCTTAAAGTTACGCCCGTCAAAGAAGCTCTCGATTTTGCCGACGTGGTAATTTTCGCGGTGCCCGACACGCTTATCAAAAAGCTGTCCGCCGAATATGTTCCGCAACTCAAGCCCGGCACGGTGTTTTTGATTCTCGACCCGGCGGCGGCCGTAGCCAAGGAACTCACTCTCCGTGACGACTGCACCTTCGGCGTCGCTCATCCGTGTCACCCGTCCTATTTCAAGTGGCAGAAAGAGGAGGAAGCTTATCTCGACCGTTTCGGCGGCGAAGGCGGTCATCAGGATATTGTCATGTCGAAAATCTGCGGCGACGACGAAAAATTTGCTCTCGCGCAAGAAACTGCCCGTTGCATGTATCGTGCGGACAATGCTTTCGTTATGACGAGCGAACAAATTGCTTTTCTTGAACCGACGCTCGTCGAAGTTCTCGGCGCAAGCTGTCTGTACGCAATGGCCGAGACCGTCAACGAGGCCGAAAAGCGCGGCATCGACCGCAAAGCGGCCGTATCGTTCTTGACGGGTCACATTTTCAACTTGACGGCAAATTTCCTCGGCTACCTGCCCGGCAATCCGCCCGTATCCGACGCGTGC
This sequence comes from uncultured Selenomonadales bacterium, assembly GCA_947305445.1. Lineage (GTDB taxonomy): Bacteria > Bacillota > Negativicutes > Selenomonadales > Selenomonadaceae > Quinella. The sequence goes on along the minus strand of CAMZDU010000081.1, from coordinate 1,360 downwards.
AAAGTCGCAATCGGTTTGGGCAATAAACTCGTCCTGCGTGACGACTGGAAAAAGATTTGGGACGACGAGACGCTCAACAAAGTTATCGCGACCATGCTTCACCCCGACAATCCGCAGATTTAGTCTGACTGAAAGGAACGTACAATCATGACAAAAAGATTTCTCGCTCTGCTTATGGGCGTATTGATGACACTGACTTTGACGGCCTGCGGCGGTGGCGGCGACAAACCTGCAGAGAAACCCGCCGAAAAACCCGCGGCCTCGACCGACAAGAAAGAAGCCGGTCTGCTCGGCAAAGCCGACGCCGAAAAACATCTTAAAGTCGGCACGACTACCGCTCCCGACGGTCACTATGTCCTCGGTCTCGTTGAGATGCAGAAGAAACTTGAGGAACTCTCCGGCGGCACCATGACGCTTGACATTTATCCGAACAGCGCACTCGGCGGCGAATCCGACATGATGGACGCCGTTTCCACCGGCACGCAAGATATGGTTCTCAGCTCCACCGGCCCTATTCCGTCGTTCTCTTCCGCAACCAAAAGATGGAGCACGCTCGACCTGCCGTATCTGTTTAAAGACCGCGAGCAGGCTTACAAAGTTCTTGACGGTGAAGTCGGCGAGGCTCTGTTGAAAGACTTCGAGGGCACCGGCGTCAAAGCTGTCGGCTTCTGGGAAAACGGTTTCCGCGAACTCACCAACAACAAAAAAGAAGTCAAAACCCCCGCTGATTTGGCCGGCATGAAGATTCGTACCATGGAAAATCCCGTCCACATGGCAACCTATACGCAACTGGGCGCAACTCCGACCGCCATGGCTTGGGGTGAAATTTTCTCCGCCCTCCAGCAAGGCACCGTTGACGGTCAGGAAAATCCGCTTGCCATTATCCTCACCGCCAAAGTCTACGAAGTTCAAAAACATCTCAGCATGATCGATCTGTTCTATAGCCCGTGCGTACTTATGATTAACGAAGACACTTACAACGCTTTCACCGACGAGCAGAAAAAATGGTTTGACGAGGCAGCCGGCTTCGGCAAACTCAAAGAACGCGAAATTTCGCAAGATATCGACTCCAAAGCCCGCAACGAAATGGAAAAACAAGGCGTGACTTTCACCGATGTCAACAAAGACGAATGGGTTCAGGCAGTTATGCCCGTCTATGACAACGACTCAATCGGCATCGATAAAGATCTTCTCGCCAAAATTCGCACGATAACCGGCAACTGATTTGTCAATTTGCAATCGAGAATTAGGAGTTGGGGATTGGGAATGTTTTTTCATTCCTAATTCCCAATTTCTAATCAGCAAGAGTTAGTAACAGTAGCGTAAAATATGTAAAAACGTCTAATCAGGTAGACAAATG
>CAMZDU010000080.1 GCA_947305445.1 uncultured Selenomonadales bacterium | reverse complement strand
GCGACAGTTCTCACCGACAAGGCAAGCTCGCTGACGGTTGACAAGACGTTCGGCTCGGCAAGCGGCGTTACTTACACGATTGAAGACGGTTTGTTGATTGCGGCCGACGACGTGACGACAATCAGCGGCGACTTCAGCGAAGGATTTACCGTCAACGATACTCCGTACACGATTACGGGCGGCACGGTCACCGTCAATGCGGAAGGCGACGTCGTCACGGGCGCGGGCACCTTTGCAATCAACGGCAAGACTTACACGACGACGGCGCAGACGACCTTCGACCTTAATAACAATTCCGTTGCGGGCGCGAGCTTGGACGACGGTACCCTTGCAATACATCAGGACGAGAGCGGCTTTGCAGTCAACGACGACAGCTTGACACTCAGCGACAACTCCGCGCCGGTAAGCCTGGGCATAGCGGGCGGCTCGGTTGTGAGTGCGGCCGGCGTTGACGGCGCAATCAGCGGCCTCGACGACGTGACGGTTGCCAACGTAAACAAGGCGACAATCAACGGCACGCCGATTGCAATCAGCGATTCGACGGTTGACGTTGAAGTTGTCGAAGGCGCGGTTAAATCGATTGACGGCCTCGACGACGGCGCGAATGTTACTTCCGCCCCGACAATGACGTTGACTACGGCGGAGAACGGCACGTTCAACTTTGTAAACGGCGAGTACACAATCCGCGACACCGACGACGCAAGCGTTGACTTCTTGACTGACGCCGACAGCAATGTGATTAACATTGCCAACTTCGTCGGCTCGGTTACGGGCGACGGACTGGCCGACGTGGCGATTAACGGCGAAGACTTTGCTTCCACCAGCGAAGATGTCGTTGTCGGTACGGACGGCGAAATCATCACGACGGTTGACGGTTTGCAAGACGGCGACGCGGTGAGCGGCGACCTCGACGACGCGACGGTTACTCTGCCCGAAGGCACGGTTAGCATTAACGGCGCGGCATACGGTGTGGCCGGCGACGAGGACGGCGTTGCATTGAGCGGCGGCGGCTCCGTGATTCGCGGCTTGGCCGAAGAGGGAATCATTTCCTTCGGCGAGGCGGGAACCTACGACATTGACGGCACGACGGTTGATGCGGCGGCGGGCGACGCTTACACCGCCAACCGCGACGGCGTGTTCAAAATTAATCCCGACCTGTTGCCGATTCGAGAGACGACTCCGGCCGACGATATTCTGGCTCTTGGCGAAAGTTCCGTTTACGTTGACGGCGGCTACAGCTCGATTGAATTCATTGACGGCAACAACGTGGCTTTGATTGACGGCGCGTCGGCTGACGTTCAGACGGGCACAGGCGATGACAGCATTGCCGTTCGTCACGGCGGCAAAGCAACTGTTGACGTCAAGTACGGCGATCCGGTGATTATTCCGACGAGCGGTCAAGTCACGCTTGAAAATTACGACGGCTCCGATGCGGCGATTCAGACCTTCGACTACAGCGACATTCCCGCCGCGATTGCAAACAACAACATTAAGTTCGGCGACGGCCGCATGACGATGGGCGATGCGGTGATAACCTTCGACACGGACGCTTCACCCGAAGGCGCGACCTTGGCCGAGCTTATCGACGCGGACGGCGACACCGTTGCTGTCGGCTTCACACACACCGACGGCGGCGAGCTTGACATCAGCGGCGAGACCGATCCTTACATCCTCAAAGGCAACTACGCGGCCAGAACCAGCGACACTACCAAATCCGACGGCTCCGAAATCACCGGCGGACGCGGCAACGACACCTTGCTTATCGGCGCAGGCGACACGGCTGACGGCGGACGCGGCAACAATCAGATTTATATCACCGACCCGGCACTGCGCGACGACGGAGCGACAATCATTCTGGGCGACGCGGGTAAGTCGACGGTGCACAACTTTGACGACGGCTTCTCCGAGGCGAGCGACGCGATTAAGATAAGCGATCCCTCCGCGTTGAAGTTCGGCTACGGCTCCGACGGATTCACCATGCGTTCAGGCGACGCGCAGTTGACAATCGACGACTTGACGCCCAGCGAAGACATGATTACGATGACAGCCGCCGACGAACTCTTGAAAGCAGACGCGCCTTACGAGCTGAAGCTTGAATATGGCGGCAAAACTTACAACGCGGCCTTCGCGCAGGACGGCATGGGTATCGGCGTCACCGAAGACAGCGAAGCAAACGTCTTCTTCGGCAACGGCGGCGGCATCACATTCAGCGAGTACGAAGGTTCGGTTGCAGTCAATCTCGACAACACCAACGCGTTCCTCAACGGCGAAGAAGCTGCCGTACACAATATCTCGCAAGTTGCGCTCGGCTCCGGCAACTCGACATTACTCGGCGCGAGCAACACTAGCAACACGCTGATTGCCGGCACGGGCAACGGAAGTATCTGGTCCGACAGCGGAAACGACCTCATGGTGGGCAACACTGACGAGGATAAGACCGGCGAAACAACGTTCTTCTATAATACCGGCGACGGCCGCGACACAATCAGCAACTTCGACTTCATGGAGAACGCACGCGACGCGCAATCCGATATGATAACTTTAGGCTCTGTCAACGACGTGTCGAACGTTTACTTGACAAATGACGGTGACGTTGTGATTGCGTTTAACGACGGCACGAACGACTTGCTGACGATTGAGGACGCCGAGGGCAAAAACTTCCGCCTGAACGACCTGGTACTCAAAGTGGACGACGTGATTGAGTACGACGGCTACACTGACTGCTACATCGGCGGCAAAGACAACTCGACGCTTTCTGTCGGCGCGGACATGGGCGACGTTGAAATCTGGCTCAACGACGAGAAAGGTACGCTGTACCTTGGCGGCATAACGGTTATCGACGCTTCGGAGGCTGACGGCTCGAATACTTTGTTCGGCGACGGGGCTAACAACCTTATAATCGGCGGCACGGGCACAAACTCCATCTGGGGCGCGGCCGGCAACGACACGCTCACCGGCGGCACTGGTCAGAATACGTTCTTCTTCATGGCCGGCGACGGCAACGATACGATTTACGGTGCTCACGACGGCGACATCGTCGACCTGGGTGAACTGTCAACGTCGCAACTCACTGCGGGCAACATCACGGCCAGCGGCGTTTCACTTGAACTTTCTGACGGCTCCAAGCTCGAAGTGCAATCGAATGCCGCGATTGAGTACAGAACTGCCGACGGAACTTACACTGCCGATCACAGCACGGGTCAATGGAACAGGAAAGAATAGTTGTCAGATTTTTTGACGGCTCCCGATAATCAATCTATAAAAAATTTCGCGTTGCGCGGAATCAGCTTGTAGACAAAAAGCACCTTCCGACTATAATTGTGTTGGAAGGTGCTTTTGTGTATCGAAAAAATTTTTTGAATCCGAATCGCAAGAAAATATTGCTGTCGACGCAGAAAGGAAGTGAATGTGCGACTTCCTCCCCATTAAGGGGATTCCGTCGCATTATTTTGATGATTGAACTTGTTCCGACGCGTGAGGCCGAGCGCGAAAATTTTATCGTCAACATTCAAGCCGCGTTCAAAAAAGCTGTTATTGAGGAATTCGGCGACGATGGCAAGGAGGTTATTCCACGCGCCGACGTTGAAGAATCTTTCGCCGAGCCGGGGGCGCAAGTTTTCAACATTGTCCGTGACGGAGAAATTGTCGGCGGAGCGGTCGTCGTGATTCGTCCGAGCAAACGCAACGAACTGTCGCTCTTTTTCGTCAACGTCGAGCACCACGGCGAAGGCATCGGTCATGCGGCGTGGTTGGCGATTGAAAAACTTTTTCCCGCGACAAAAATTTGGGAAACCGTGACGCCGTACTTCGAGAAGCGCAACATTCATTTTTACGTGAACAAGTGCGGCTTTCATGCTGTAGAATTTTTCAATCCGCGCCACAAAGCTCCGCACTTCACGGACGAAGACTTCCCCGGCGGCGATTACTTTTTCCGATTCGAGAAGGCTATGCGACAATGACAAAATATTTAATGTTTCAGGGCACAAGTTCACACGTCGGCAAGAGCATTTTGACGACGGCACTTTGCAGAATTTTTTTCCGGCAAGGTCGACGCGTGGTGCCGTTCAAAGCGCAGAACATGGCGTTAAATTCATTCGTGACGGCTGACGGCCTGGAGATGGGGCGCGCACAGGTTGCACAGGCCGAGGCCGCGAATCTCGCGCCGCGCATGGAGATGAACCCCGTCCTGCTCAAGCCCACCGGCAACGCAACGTCGCAAGTTATAATCAACGGGCGGCCGGTCGGCGTGATGAGTGCGGCGGCTTATCATCAAGGTTACTCGCTCAAAGCGTTCGAGGCGGTCAAGTCGGCACTGAAAAAACTTTCCGCCGAATTCGACACGATTATAATTGAGGGCGCAGGCTCGCCGGCCGAAGTCAACCTAAAGGCTAACGACATTGTCAACATGCGCGTCGCAAAATTTTTAAACGCGCCGGTGATTTTGGTTGCCGACATTGATCGTGGCGGAGCGTTGGCCGCACTGGTCGGCACGCTCGAACTTCTCGACGACGATGAGCGCGAACTTGTCAAGGGTCTCGTCATCAACAAATTTCGCGGCGACGTGAACTTGCTGATGCCCGCCGTTGATTTTTTGGAGCAGAAAACAGGCAAGCCCGTACTCGGCATCGTTCCGTTTATTGACAAGCTCGGCATTGACGACGAGGACAGCGTTTCGCTCGACGATAAAGCTCCCAACTCCTCGCTCTTAACTCCTAACTGCATTTCAATCGCGGTGATTCGGCTCGGCAAGCTCTCCAACTTCACGGACTTTGACAGCTTGGCCGGCGAGGCGGACGTTAATCTTTTTTACGCGACGACGCCCGACGAACTCGACGCGGCGGACGTTATCATCTTGCCCGGTAGCAAGAACACGTCGGAAGATTTGCTCGCCTTGCGCGGCAACGACTTCGCGACGAAAATTCTTCGGCGTGCGGCGGACGGTGCGGCTGTCGTCGGAATTTGCGGCGGCTTTCAAATGCTCGGCGAAAAAATTTTTGATCCGCTCCGTACCGAATCGAATCACACGGAGCTTGACGGATTGAAACTTCTGCCGATTGAAACAATTTTCGCCGCAGAAAAATTTACGCGGCAAGTCACGATTGAGACGGTTGACTTTGACTTTCTCGGCAGTCGAATCGTGAGCGCGAATCTTGACGGCTACGAAATTCACAGCGGCACGACGAATTTGGGCGGAGAAAAAATTATTGCTCGCGGAAATGTTTTGGGCACTTACGTCCACGGAATTTTTGACAACGACGACTTCCGACGAAAATTTTTGAATGCCGTCCGCCGCGTAAAAAATTTGCCGCCGCTTGAATCCATCCGCAATGTCCGCGCCGAGAAACAGAAAAATTACGACCGTCTTGCCCGAATTGTCGGAGACAGCTTGAACATGGAATTGCTTGCAAAAATTTTGGCGTAAAAAAAATCCCCTAAGCGATACAGGGGATTTTTTTTTGCGGAAACTTTCAAACCTCGACGATAATCGGCAAAATCATCGGACGACGACGCGTTTGCTCGAAGAGAAATTGCGCCAGCGCGTCGCGAATGTTAAGCTTAATCGTCTGCCAATCGGTGGCTTGATCATCTCTGAAGCGTTTGAGAACGTGGAAGACGCGACTTCGCGCATCGTCCATGAGCCGTTCGGATTCGCGAACGTAGACAAAACCGCGGGACACAATGTCGGGTCCGGAAATAATTTTGCCGGTGGCGCGATTCAAAGTCACGACGACGATTAAAATTCCGTCCTGCGAAAGTTGACGACGGTCGCGCAGGACAATGTTGCCCACGTCGCCGACGCCGAGTCCGTCGACCATGATGACGCCCGCGTTGACGTGGCCGGCAATTTTGCCGCTGTCGCGTGTCAATTCAATCACCGCGCCGTTTTCGGCAACCAAAATATTTTCACGGTTCATGCCCAATTCCTCGGCAAGTTTGGCGTGCGAAAAAAGATGGTGAAGCTCGCCGTGCACGGGCATAAAAAATTTCGGCTTGACCAAATTGTGAATCAAGCGCAATTCGTCGCGGGCGGCGTGACCCGAAACGTGAATGCCGTCTTCGCG
>CAMZDU010000079.1 GCA_947305445.1 uncultured Selenomonadales bacterium | reverse complement strand
TTGCCCACGCTTGACGAGCTAAATGACGTTGAATTGTCGGAGCCGCAAGACGTCGTCGACAGTTTGACACGGGCAATGGAGACGGCCTTGTTGAAAATGCAAAATTTCTGCCGCGAACACAATTTGACGGCGGCACGAAACGAAATGCAACTTTACAGCATTTGTTCAGACGCATTGCGAAAGGGGGTGAGGGTATGACGGTCGATTATGAATGCCGAGTGAAACTCGACGAATACGAGTATTTGACGGCAGGAGACGTTGAAAACGTGAAAGCCGCGCTTGACGGAGCCTACTACACTTGGCACCACGACGGCGACGACTTCACCATCGCTGGTAAATGCGAAGTGGACGAAAACGGCACGGACGCCGCCGACGTTGCCGCCGAAATCAGGGACTTGTTGTGGGAGGTTGCCGAGATTGACGCCGACGTTAAAGCGGAAGCCCGCTACGACGAAGACGTCTACCGCGAAGACACTTTCGACGAGGAACGCCGCTGGTTTTATTTGGGATTGGCGTAAAAAAAATAAGCCGACCGAAGCCGACGATACAATTTCCGAAATGAACTTATCGGAAGTGTATCACGACTTCGGCCGCGACGCAAGAACTTCAATATTGTTAAATTTTCAAGAAAGGAGGGAGCGAGAGTGAGTTTGATTGACTTGTTCAAAGAGTTTCATTCACGGGCAATAGTCTATGCATATCCGCTGTCGGTGCGGGCGTTGTTTGACACAATCCTTTATGACTTCAACGCGGCGTTCTGGCCGGAAGAGCGCGTCTATTCAGAGCGTGAATTGAGCAGATTGACTGGTCTATCGGCGGGCACGATTCATCGAGCGTTGAAATTTTTGTCCGACCGCGGACATATCAAAACACACTCGACCAAACGCGGAACGGTTGTAAAACTGTTGGAGCACCCGCGAAGCACCGATGAAGCACCCGTGGAGCACCCGCGAAGCACCCGCGAAGCAGTCGGCGGCAGTTCCACTATACGCGCACGCGAAGACGTTAAGACTTCAGACTTTAAGACATTAAGAGAGCCGGAGTCGCGCGCGCGCGCGCGGGCGGCCGCGCCCGTTAATGAAAGCGTTTTCGACACTTGGGCGAACGAAATGCACCGACCGCTCGGCGCGTCCGAACGCTACGAGCTGGCCGACCTTGAGGAGGAATTCGGCACCGAAAAAATCAAGGCGGCAATCGTCGCCACTCGGCAGAAATTTCACTGGGCGACCTTTGCAAACTTCAAAACCGTGCTGAAAGGAGACAACCACCGTGCAAAATCCGGCAACACCGGCAACAGCTCCGTCAATGCCACAAGCGGCGAGCGAATTTCTGAGCTTGGACTTATGGAAATTCCTGACTGGGCAAGAGGCGCAACATTGGCGGGCACAGACGCGGGCACGCTTTGAGGAAGTCGCGCCGCGAATTCGCGCAACCTACGGCGTTGACGACGAAGAGGACATCAAGGCGATTGACCGTGCGGAGCTTGAACTTGCCGAGTGCGACGGGTGCAAGGGCGAGCCCTGCCAAAAGAAGCGAGAACGCCTTTGGAAGCCGCAAATTGAAGTCGAGGACGGCCACGCAATAATCAGACGCGGCCCTTGCAAATTCGAGTGGGCGACTTTGTGCAACGAAGCATGCGAGAATTTCAACATTCCCGCAAAATACATCGGCAAAACTTTCGGTGATTACTCCGTCACGGACGACAATCGGCGGGCGGTTCAGCTGGCAAAAATTTTTTGCGAAGTTCAGCCAAATCAAGGGCTTTACTTTTTCGGCAACTACGGCACGGGCAAAACTTTTCTGGCCGCGCTCATCGCGCAACAATTCGTCAGAAGTTTTAAGCGGATTGAGTTCGGCGACGTGCCCGCGCTGTTACACGAAATCAAGCGGAGTTTCGACAACCCCAAGACCGCCAACCCCCTTGACCGCTACTGCGAATGCGACCTGCTTTTTTTGGACGATTTAGGCGCGGGGCAAATCACCGAATGGAACGTCGGACAAATTTATCAGATAATCAACGCCCGCTACAGCGCGAACAAACCCGTTATCGTGACCAGCAACTTCAACCTAAAAGAGCTGGAGGCCGTGTTCGGCAAGCGCGACGAATTCACCGCCCGACGAATCATCAGCCGCCTTAGCGAAATGTGCACCTTCGCAACTTTGGGAACTCACGACAGGAGGAAACAATCATGACAATCACGACAATCACGGCGATTGAAGAATTCGACCGTGCCAGTGCCGAGCACGAGCACGAACGTTTTCAGCTCGAAGAAATCACGCGGCATTATGAATCGCGCCGGCTCCGCAGAGCCAAGAAAATTGACCTCTTGTTCAAACTCGCCGCGGCAACGTCTGACTGCGACAAAAGCTTGCGGTATTGGGAGAAAGTTCATGAGTTGCAAGAGCACGACAAACGCGACTATAAACGTTGGAGCGCGGCCTTGAAAAGGTGCAATGAGCTAAGTGACCGCTGGGTTAAAGTGTGCAAAGCGTTTACAACGAGGTTTTCGGCATGAGCGCGGCCGAGTGGTGCGCGGCGATTGAACGTTTTCGCGAACTGGAGCGAAATCAATCACTGCCGCAAGAAACTTTGCGCGATTTGGACGACTATTTTCGTTCAAGAATCTTCGGCGAAAACTCCGACCTGCTAAACGCCGCCGAACGTCGACTTGTTCAAGACGTTTACATCGCCACGCTATGAGGTAACTGACATGCAAAAGCTAATCACCTGCCAGCAATGCGGCGAGCAAGAACTTCGCGATTCAAGAGCCAGATTTTGTTCAAAATGTGCTCGTCAACGCCGCAAAGCTAAACAACGCAAATATTACGCCGAGCACCGCGAACAACACAACGCTTACATGCGCAAATATTGTGCCGAACATCGCGAAGAAATCCGCGCTAAACAGCGCAAATATTGTGCCGAGCACCGCGAACAACGCAACGCTTACATGAAAAAATATTGTGCCGAACATCGCGAAGAAATCAACGCTAGAAAACGCAAATATTACAGACGTTTGAAGGAGGCTTCCGCATGAAAATTATCTATCGTGGACAGACGGCGGCCGAAATCCCGCTCCAACCGAAAAATTTTGAGGGCGGGCGACAAGGCAAAACAGTCTACGCAACAATCGGCGGCAAAGAAATTCGCCTTGCGAGTTATCCGACGATTGAGCGGGCAAGAGCAGTCGCCAACGAGCTTGTCAGAGCTTATCTGGCCGACACCGACGAATTTATTTTGCCCGACGAATAAAAAAAAACGCGTCGAAAGGCGCGAGAAAAAAATAACCATTAACATTATATCACAGGAGGCAACTATCATGAGTAAACTTAGTGACATCGCCCGCAATGCAGTGGGCAACGGCGGAGTGACCAGCGGTTTGGAGAAAATCAAAATCGACGAGCTTATCAGGCTTTATCCCGACGGCGTCTCGATTACCGGCGTGGACATCATCAGCTACGAAGGTTCGCGCTTCCCGTCGTTCGCTTTCGCCGAAGACACGACCAAATGTTTCACAGGCGGCATGGCTCTGATTCAAATGGCCGACGCGTGGATTGACGAGTACGACGGCGACATGCAAGCGATTAACGACGACTTGCGAGCCGAACCCGTGCGCATTCGAATGGAGAAAATCACGACGAAGAACAAGCGCACTTACACACGCGTTACGATTTTGCCGAGCGAGCCGACGTGCGACCCGCAGACCGGTGAAATTATGGGGGCAGGCGCGTCCGTTCCGTTCTGATATTGTCGGCGGGGGAGCAATCAGCACGATTGCTCCCTTTTGGGAAGGAGAATTTGTCATGAAAATCACCCGAATCACATGGCTGAACTTTAAAGGGTTGGCCGACGGAGAAATTACTGCCAACGGGCAAGACGTGATTGTCAGCGGACAAAACGGCGTGGGCAAAAGTTCGATTGCGCAGACCGTGCCGTTTGTGCTCTTCGGCAAGGTTCAAGGCAATGTCAAACGTTACGAGGGCGGCTTGACGCCGACCGATGACGGCTTGATTCACGGCGCGGAAATTGAATTCGACTCCGGCACGACGCTTCGCCGCGAATATTTCTGGACGCAACAGGGCAATCGACAAAATCTGTACATAAACGGCCAGCTCGTCAAGCTTGGGCAATTTAAAACGTGTGTGGACAATTTGACGGGCGGCGGCGGCGAGCTGATATTGAATCCGTTCGCGTTCTGCAATTTGCCCGCGAGAGAACAGCGCACTTGGCTGTTGAAAATTTTCGGCACGCTGACCGATGCGCAAATTTTGTCCGCACCCGAATTCGCCGAGGTTGCAAAAATTTTCGACGGGCTGACGTCCGATACTTTTATCGCCCGCACAAAACTTGAATTGAACTCGACGCGCAAGGAAGCGGAGGCAATCCCCCACAGAATTGACGAGCTTAACAAGCGGCTCAAAGCGGCGGCGGACGACCCCGACGGCTTCGCGGGCGTGGAAACGAAAATTAAGACGCTCCACGCCGAGCGGCAAAAAATTTCGGCGAACAAACCTGCCGACTTCAACGTTGAACTGAATCTTCAGCGCAAACGGCTTGGCGATTTGGAGCGCGAGCGCGAACGTTGCGGCCGTCATCTTGAACAGTCGCGACTTACCGTTGACGGCTTGCGAAAAAAATATTTGCAGGTTGCCAACTCTAAAGCGGGCGTTTGTCCGACTTGCGGACAAACTATGCCGCTCGACAAATTTAAAGCGCAACGCGACGCACGGTTGACCGAAATCACCCGCGACGCCAAACAGCTCGCGGCTGACATCGCCGCCTTTGAATCGCGGCTGAAAGAAATCGACACCGAGAAAAAAAATATTTCGGCTCAAATTCAAATTCTATCGGAACGCGCTCAAAATCAATCGGCCGACGACACCGCCGGAAAAATCGCCGCAATCGACGAGCAACTGAACGATTTGGAATATCGGCGGGCGCAATTAAAATTAGCGGCCGACACTCAGACGCGGATTGATGAACTTCGCGAACGCGAACGCGAATTGCACAAGCTAATCACTCGTCTTGAAGGGCATCTGGCCACGGCCGAAAAGTTTCAACAGCAAAAAGTTGAACGCGTCGAGGGGCAAATCAACGCGCATTTTGAGCACGTCAACTTTAAGCTGTTCGACTATCTGATAACGTCGGGGGAAATTCGTCCGACGTGCGAGGCGACACTCGGCGGCGTGCCCTATGTTGCGCTTAGCAAAGGCGAGAAGCTGAAAGCCGCGCTTGACATTTTCCGCACGCTCCAAAAATATTTCAAGACCGAACTGCCGCTTTTCATCGACGACGCCGAAAGCTACACGGCTAACAGTTTTGTCGAATTGCGCAATCAACTGTTCCTGTTCAGAGTCAGCGAAGAGCCGCAACTTTCAATCGCATTCACGAAAGCGGAGCTGGCCGCGTGAATTCAGGAGGCGATGCAAAATGATTGCGCGGGTTTTGGCCAGCGGTTCAGACGGCAACTGCACGGCAATTACTTCGGCGGGCAAATTGATTCTGATTGATTGCGGCATGCCGTTTAGGTGGACGCTGGAACGATTGAATTACGAATTGCCCGACGCCTTGCTCGTCACCCACGAACATTGCGACCACGCTAAAACCGCTGAAAAATTTTTAAGGCGCGGCGTCAACGTTTTCATGACGGCGGGCACTGCCGCGGCTCTGAAACTTAGCCGCTACAATTTGCAGGAAATCGCGGCGGGTGAAACTTTTCAAGCGGCTTCCGTCACAGTCACTGCAATTCCTTCGCAACACGACGCCGCCGAACCCGTCAATTTCATTTTGCAGGACGAGACAGACCGTTTGCTTTTCGTGACCGACACCGGCACGCCTCCGATTGTCGAAGGTAACTTCACTCAAATTTTTATCGAAGCAAATTATTCGGAGGCGTTGCTTTTGTCGGCACCTACAGACGATTACCAAAAACGGCGCGTTCGCGAACGCCACCTTTCAATCGAACAGACAACGGAATTTTTGACGAATTATCCGCAGTCGCTTGTCACACTGATTCACATCAGCAAGCGTCACGGCGACCGCGAAGAATTTTATCAGCGCGTTTTTCCACACATTAAGGAGAGTTCACAATGAGA
>CAMZDU010000078.1 GCA_947305445.1 uncultured Selenomonadales bacterium | reverse complement strand
CTTAGACTTGAGTTTTTTTGCAATTCTGACCGGCACGAACCCGCCGTTTTACACCAACGGAGTCGAATTGCCCTACACGATTGAACCGCCTACTGCAGACCGAATGTTGTTCGCGGGCTCGGCAACGAGCGAAGCGGAAATTACTGTAGGCGACAATTTCAATGCCGACCTTATCGGCAAAGCGCGGCGCATGGCGCAAGCAGACGAATTGACGGCCGTGCAACCAATTCGCATTGACGGGCGCGAAACTTACGTTATGGTAATCGACCCTTATCAGGCTCGCGACCTTCGCCGTGACCCGCAATGGCTTGAGGCACAACAACATGCCAATATTCGCGGCGAGAGCAATCCAATTTTTAGCGGTGCAATGGGCATTTACGAAGGCGTTGTAATTCACGAGTGCTTAAGAGTCCCGCGCACGACGACCGGCTCCGACGGCGCAACTGTAGGACACGCGCTCTTCCTCGGTGCGCAAGCTTGCATTATGGCAGAGGGCGAAGCACCGCGTTGGGATGAGAAAAAATTTGACTATGAGAATTCTTACGGGGTGGCTATATCAAGAATGTTCGGCTTGAAAAAGGCGCAGTTCAAATACGACGGCACGAACTTGACAGATTTCGGCGTAATTAACGTGCTCACTTCTTCCGAGGACGACTAAAATGCTTGGCGTTCAGACCTTGGCAAGGCGAATTCGCTCGCGCCTGCACGACAAGGACGAGATAACTTATGAAGACGAGGATATTTTGGATTGCATAAATTGTGGCGTACGATTCATTCGGCGCGTGATTGCGAACATGCGCCCCGCCTTGCTTATGACTGAACACAACGGCATTTTGCCAAAGGGCGTCAAGTCAATCGTGCTGGGAACTCGTCCGACGAAAATTATCAACGTGACGGTCGGCAATCCCGAAAAAGCACTGGACGAAACGGAATTCTCCCACGCCGCGCACAATTCAAAAGACGAAACCGGCACGCCTAAGGAATTTTACTTGACGGGCACGCAGACGATTAATTTTTATCCGACGCCGGACGCGGAAACGCCTTACACAATTTGCACGGTCGACGACATTGAGGAGCTGGAGTGGGAGGATAACTCGCCGCTGTTGACGGAATTTGATGACTTCCTCGTCGAATACGCCGCGATTCGTTTGAGTGTCGGCAACGAATTTGACATGACACAAGAGACTCAATTTTTGGCAAATATCGTGGCGCAAATTCAGCAAATTTTAGTACCGCCGCCCGCAGGATTTGTTGTGGGAGGCTACTGGCAATGAAGCTCGGAACAAAACACGAAAATCAGCAACCGCTCGTCCGTTCCGATTTTTCCGGCGGGCTGAACACTTCCTCGAACGTGGACGGCATTGCGGAAAATCAGCTGGCGAGCGCGGTCAACGTCGAAGTCGATTCGGCCAACGGCAGACTGAAAACCGTCGCGGGCACCGTCGACTTGTTAAAGTTCGCCGAAATTTTCGCGGCCGTTTACGACGAGATAAACGAGACGCTTTTGCTTGTCACGAGCGACAAAAAAATTTACGCGGCGGATTTTACTTCAGGCGAAATAAGCGGCGAACTTGGCAATTTGAGCGGCGAACTGTATCCAATTTCGACGCGCTAGGAAGACGGAATTTTGCTTGCTTCAGGCGGCAAGCTCCAATACTTCAACGGCGAGACTCTTGAAACGATTGCCGATTCTCCGAACGCCACAAGCGTTTATGTTCGGTCGGGACGCGTGCTCGTCACTGACGAAAATAATTTGATTTGTTCGGGCGTCGGCGACGAAACGAATTGGACTGAAGACACAAACGACGATTCAAGCTCCAAGTTCATCGAAATTGGCTACAAGGACGGCGGAAAACTTCTGGGCATGGTCAACCTAACGAGCGACGTGCTGTTCATCAAGGACAATCGCATGCTTTACCGTTTGAGCGGCGAGTTTCCAAATTGGTCAGTCAATGAAGTTTCGCGCAACGTCGAGGCGCGAAGTCGGCTCGGCATTTGTTCTATCGCCGATTCGGTTTTCATTCTCGGCCGCAACGAAGTGCAAAATGTGCAGACAACCAACGCTTACGGCGACATGAAGCCGACAAACATCGCCACGCTGATTATGACGGAAGTGCAAACTTTGCCCGCAAACACTCTGCTGAGATTTATTCCACCGTTACAACAAATTTGGTGCGTCGCGGGAAAAAACGTGCTCATGTTCGACATCGTACGACAAAGTTGGTTCAAGCGGCAATTTAATTCGCCGGTGCTCGACGTAATTCCCGTCGGCAACGAAGTACTGATTATAAAATCCGACCGCGTGTCCAAACTTGACGTGTGGAGTTTTTCGGACGCGGACGAGCCGTTGCATTGGGCGTGGCAGGGACAACGACTTTTGAGTTTCAACGATTATTTTTTAAAGCGGACGCAAGTTTCGTTTACGCCAATGGACAGACGCCTTTCAAGAGGACAAGTGCGCGTCGGGGCGGTCACGGTCAATTTGCCGGCAATCGAAGAGGAGACTTCGCGACGACGATTTTTGACGACAAAGGGCGTGACGATTTACAAAAACAGCGAGCCGATTTACGCCAATCCGCAACCAATTTTTAACCGCCCGACAATCCTTGTCGAAAGCCGCAACGTTTATCGGAGCAAATATCTTGACATAATCGGCATGGGCACGGCCGGCGGGATTATTTTCAACGCAATTATTTTGACGGTCGCGGAGGTGTGATTCGTGGCGATTTGGACAATTCCCAATGACAAAATTATTGATTACTCGCGCACCGGCGACGACATCGACCGTTTCAGCCAGAAGGTCAAGTGGTGCTTGGAAGAAGCCTTCGTTTCGCTGAAAGAACTGCACGACAACAGCGGCGTCGGCGGCTTTTCCACCGCGATTACAAATATCGAGAACGGCGACACGCTGATTTACGACGCGATTACAAATACTTTCCGCAACGAGCCGAAAATCGACTTGAATATTTTTTTAAGTCAATCGAGTTTGGCAAGAGACGTGGCGCACCTGCAACGGCTTGTCGAAAATCTTTATCTCGCGCTGGACGTGGCGGGGCTGAATCCTTACGGCTACGACAGCTTTGCTGTGGCGACTTTTTACGGCACGGCAAATGATTTCGACGCGACACGCTCCGGCGGAATTTTGTCCGACGGAAAAATTTACGGCGCAGGCGCGACGATGTTCACCTACCCGATTGCTTTCGTCAACACGGTTACGGGCGCGAGCAAGTCAATCAGTCGCGCTCATCTGATTGTCAAACATCAGAACGTGACAGGCGCAGAAATTTCTACGGAGCTGGCACTTTTGAACGCGTCGTTTGTCAAAGGCGAAGTGCTGGCAATCGGCACGGGCGCGGAACAAACGATTCAACTTGCGCACCCGAACGAAGTCACGCCTTACAAATTCGCGCTGTATTTCGACGGCGCGGTGCAGGAAGATTTTTCCTTGGAGCCTTTGAGCGGTCAAGTTATGTTCACGGCACCGAACGATGCGGTTGTAACCGCTGATTATTTTTACGACTTCGGCGCGGAAAATTTCGTCGCCATGACAAAGAGCGCAACTTACCCCGACAGCTACAATCCCAATCGCGCCACGACCGAATTTGTCTACGATGGTGCGGCGGGAAATGTTGCCACGCTTATGTTGACGTTGGGAGCAGGCGAAAATTTTTGGATTGATTCATTCGCCTGTACGTTCGATGAGTAAGCGCACGCTGGAGCAATGGATTGCACTGTACAACAAAAAAATTCCCGAAGGGTTCAAACGCGACAAGCGGTTTGAACTTTTTTATTTGCCGGCAAAAGGATTTGCCGAAGTTATGGATTCGGGCAAAATGGTCGTCGTCAATCAACTTTGCGGCGAGTTTAAATTTTGGCGCAACCTTGCGGAACGAATTGCGCGGCGGCTCGGCTACAAAGTTGCCGGCACGATTTGTATCCGAAACATCGAGGCCTATATCCGCATGGCCGGCTTCGTGCCGTTTCACATTGAGGACACCGCGCAAGGTTACAGATATTTTTGCCGCGACAAACACACTGGCCAGCAGGGCATGGCCTCGCCGGCAGGTGAAGATACTTACTACATCACGTGGGAGGTGGACGCACTTGGAATTTTATTTTGATTTGCAACGATTTAAAGGCAACACGACCGTCGAAAATAAATACGAGCCGACGGAGCATGAACTTCGCATGCAACAAATAAGCGCGGATTATGCCGGTGCGGTTGCCCCCAATGCTTTGAGATTGAATACTTTGGCCGGCGATTTGCTTTATTCGAGCGAAGAAGATTTACGAGCCGCGCAACGTGATTTGCACTGGCTTGGAGTTCACGACGCGGAATTACAGGAGCAAGCTTTGCAGAGTCTCGGAACATTGGCCGACGCGAATATAAGTGCGGCTTCTGCGACGAATAATGTTTTAATTCAACTGCCGAGTCAATATGCGACGATTGCAAATCAAACGTCGAGCAATTTGGGCAACGTCGCAGGAAATTTGAACAACGCCTATGGCACGAGTGCCAACTCGATGAGTGCCCTTTACAATCTGCTGAGCGGCGCGACAAATTCGGCCAACAGCGACCTGCTCGGTTATCGTGGCAATAATTCTTCCGCCGCAAATTATGCTAACAGCGGGCTAAATCAAATCAACACGAGCAACGACAGCGTCACCGGCAATTATTCCAATTTGCTCGGAAATATTTCAAACTCGAACAGCAATCTCACAAACTCCGCCAATCGCAACTTGAACAATTACGCCAGCCAAAATTACGGCAACGCGAATTCTTACACAAATCAGCTCAACAACTTCACGGGGCAAAATAATTACGCGACCAACGCAATCACCGCCGCGCTAAATAATTATATCGGACAAAATCAGTTGACGGGCGACACAGCGACGCAAGCTTTAAATCAAGCGGCGAACAAAAATCTTTCGGCCGAGACTGCCGCAAATACCGCGCTCAAAAATTATTCCAATCAAGGCTCCATGGCGACCAACGCCACCAATCAAAATTTGCAAAGGTACACTTCGCAAAATAACGACGCCACATCTCTCGTCAACGGACTTTTGGACAATTATATCAATCAAGGTTCGAGCGCGACCGACAACGCCAATGCCGACTTAGCTGAATACATCAACCGCAATAAAAATGCTTACAACGCCGTCGACCAAAGCTTGAGCGGTTTGCAAAACGGCGTAATTCCGCAGGCCTATCAAGACGCAATGGAAAAGTCTATCGCTTCGGCACTGCAGAGGACGACCGGCAACGCGATGAACAATTTCGCGCAACGCGGCGTTTTAAATTCTTCCGTGACGACTTCGGCTTTGAACGATATCACGAGGAATGCCGCCGACGTTACCGCTCAAAATTATTTGAACAACATCAACACGCTACAGAATTTGGCTCAAAACAAGTGGCAGGACGCCATTACCACCGACCAGCAAAACGCCGCGATGACTGCTCAACGGCTCGCCAACTCTCAGGCGAACGTCGACCGAAATACAAATCTCGCGCAACAACGCTACGGCAACACGCTCAATACCAACCAAATAAACGCAGGACTTAATCAGCAAACTCTGGCCAACACAATGAATAATATTCAGAACGCGGCACAGCTTACCCAAAATCAATTTGCAAATACTCGCGACGTTTCCAATGCAAATTCTTCGCTCGCGCAACAGAACTTTGCCAACGCTCGCGAAATTTCAAACGCCAACGCCGCGTTGAATCAGCAGTCTTACGGCAACCAAATGAATAATATTGCGGCAAATTCTCAGCTGGCAAATCAGGCTTACAACGCTCGAAATGCCGCAATTTCCGCCAATGCCGCGCTGACAAATCAACAGCTTACCAACGCCATGAACGCCAATTCCGCCAACGCAGGACTTTTGGGCAATCAGTATTCGGCTTTAACCGCCAACAACGCCACCAAAGCAAATAATTTGCAACAGATTATGAGCAACATTCAAGACACTAATTCGCTCAATTCCAACTTGACGCAACAGTCTCTGACGAATTCGGCCAACAAATACAACACGGGCATTAACGTCGCGCAACAGAACTTTGCCAATGCGAACACGAACGCCAATTCGCTCGCCAATCTTTTCAGCCAGCAAGGTAATTGGCAGAACAGCGCAC
>CAMZDU010000077.1 GCA_947305445.1 uncultured Selenomonadales bacterium | reverse complement strand
CGTTTTCTTGGCCTTGTCGAAGGCAACAGCCGCTAGGTCGGGATTGTGCTCGCGCAAAATTTTCAAGATTATATTTGCGAAGCCGACAAGCGCACCGGTAGGTTCGCCGCTCGGTGCCGTCAAATTCGGCATGGCGTAAAATGCGCGATAGAAAATGCTGTTGCCGTCAATAATCAAAAATTTTTTCATACGCTCGCCGCCTCGTGATTGCGTCGGTTATTGTTGCCTAATTTGTCGTCAGGTTGAGCGGTCGACTTGTTGTCAGGTTGAGCGGTCGACTTGTTGTCAGGTTGAGCAGTCGACTTGTCGTCGGGTTGAGCGGTCGACTTGTCGTCGGGTTGAGCAGTCGACTTGTCATCGGGGTGATTTTTTTCGTGCTTAGTCGGTTTTGTCGGCTTGGAGGGGGTGTCGGGTTTGGTCGGCTGTTCAATCACGGGAATCGACTTGAATCTAAAAATTTTTCCGCCGCTCTCGTTAGTCTGCAGTCCGCCCTCAATGTTGAACAAAACCGGCGCGTCATCGGCGTTGCAATAAAGTTGCTTCTGCTTCTCGTAGCAAACAACTTTGCCGAAACGACTTTCCAGCGTCGATTCCTTCGTGTTCCAGGCCAACTTCATGCGCAGAGATTTTGCAATGGGCACAACCGGCATATAAGTTATCCCGTCGCGCAAAACTGCTTTGGCGAAAAAGCGAGTGTTGTTGGCGTCGGTTGGCTGAATAAGTTCGCCGTTGACTTCGACGTTGTAAGGCTTGCCGATGAAAGTCGGCTCGCCGTCGGAGGCCGCAATTTTTTTTACAATTTCCGCTTCGCTCTCGAAGGCCAACACGCCGAAGGGTTCAATCCACTTCGTCACGTCGGCAACGGTGACATTTTGAATGCCGTAGCCGTCGGGATAGACGTAATAGACAACATCGCCGTCGGGACTTTTTTCAACGACGACGCGGTTGTAAGTTATCTCGACGGGCGTGCCGACTTCCACGGCGTCGAAGAGTTCTTCAACGTCGCGCTCTTTCATGCGTATGCAACCGTTAGAGACGTAGCCGCCGATGCTTTCGGGACGATTTGTGCCGTGAATTCCGTAGTTGCCGTAAATTTGCATCCAACGATAACCCAGAGGATTGCTCGGCCCAGACGGAATTTCGTATTCGGGGTTGGACGGATCAATCCATGACGGATTAATCGCCTTCTCGCGGATTTGATAGTAGCCCTGCGGAGTCGGCGTGCTGACTTTGCCGACGCCCAGATGATAGACCGCCAATTTCGTATCGCCGTCATAGAATAGCATCAGACGGCTCGCCAGGTTGATATAAATTTTTTTGCCGACTGCGTCGGCGGTCGCGGTGAATGAGCCGAGAATAATTGCTACGCTCAAAATGATTGCCGTAAAAAATTTCAACACACCCATAAAGACATCGTCCTTTCCTAAAAATATTTTCGACAATATAACAGTTCAATCTGAAAAACTAATCAAAATCCCGCCGAGCTGTGCGCAGACGCAATTAAAATTTTTTCACCGTCAATCGGCAATTTAATTGAAAAAGCTTTTGTCTGAAAATTGTTTTCCATGAGTGCGAGTCACCGCCGTTTGACACGAATTTTTTTTGCACGTATAATAGCCGCCGAAATTCAATTAGGAATGTGGAATTAGGAATGAGGAATTTGTAATGGGAGTTAACTCTGAACGCAGAAACATAGCAATCATCGCACACGTCGACCACGGCAAGACGACGCTCGTCGACGCAATGCTTAAACAAAGTCACATCTTCCGCAAGAACGAACAAGTTGCTGAACGCGTCATGGATTCGGGCGACCTGGAGCGCGAGCGCGGCATCACCATTCTGTCAAAGAACACGGCAATTTTTTTCAAGGACGTCAAAATTAATATCGTCGATACGCCCGGCCACGCGGACTTCGGCGGAGAAGTCGAACGCGTTTTAAATATGGTCGACGGCGTTTTGCTGTTGGTCGACGCTTTTGAAGGTCCAATGCCGCAAACAAAGTACGTCCTGCGCAAAGCTCTCGAACACAAGCTCAAACCTATTGTCGTTATCAACAAAATTGACCGCCCCGAAGCGCGTGTCCTCCTTTTCCTCTGCCTCGGGGGACATGCATCTGGAGCTGGACGCCGACGACGAGCAACTTGACTTTCCTATTATATACACCGCCGCCAAACAGGGTATCGCAAAAAAAAATATGGACGACGACAGCCGCGACCTTCAGCCGCTGATGAACACGATTCTTAAAGAAATTCCGCCGCCCTCCGGTGAACTCGACGCGCCGTTGCAAATGGTCGTCACCACACTCGAAGCGGACGATTACGTCGGCAAAATTGCTATCGGTCGCATTCAGCGCGGGCGAATTCATTCGGGCGAGATTATTGCGCTGATGAGTGACGGCTCCGTCAAAAAGGCGAAGGTCGGCAAAGTTTTCACTTACGACGGATTGAACCGCGTCGAGACTCCTGAAGCGCAGATGGGAGAAATTGTCGCGCTGACCGGCTTGAGTGACGTTTCAATCGGCGACACCGTTGCCGACGCGGAAAATCCCGAAGCACTGCCCGCAATCCGTGTGGACGAGCCGACATTGAGCGTTACTTTCTGCGTCAACACCAGTCCTTTCGCCGGCAAGGAAGGACAATTCGTCACCAGCCGCCACATTCGCGACAGACTGTTCAAAGAGGCGCAGACGAACGTCGCCCTGCGCGTCGAAGAAACCGGCTCGGCCGACGTGTTCAAAGTCAGCGGGCGCGGCGAGTTGCATTTGTCGATTTTGATTGAGACCATGCGCCGTGAAGGTTACGAGATGCAAATCGGCAAGCCCGAAGTCGTCTACAAACTTATTGACGGCAAACGCTACGAGCCGATTGAAAATTTGACGGTCGAAGTGTTGCAGGATTACATGGGCACCGTCATGGAAAGTCTCGGCCGCCGCAAAGCCGAACTCAAAAACATGCAGAACGTTGCGGGCTACATGCGTCTTAATTTTTTAATTCCTGCGCGGGGGCTTATTGGTTTTCGTTCGGAACTTTTGACTTCGACACGCGGCAACGGCGTAATGAATCACGTCTTCCACGGCTACGAACCCTACAAAGGCGATATACCCGGTCGCAGTCGCGGAAGTCTGGTTGCTTTTGAACTCGGTGAGACGACCGGCTACGGAATTTTTAATCTGCAAGATCGCGGCGTCATGTTCATTGAGCCGGGCCAAAAAGTTTACGAAGGCATGATTGTCGGCGAAAATTCCCGCGACATGGATATCGACATCAACCCCTGCAAGCAGAAACATCAAACGAACATTCGCGCCAGCAACTCCGACGAAGCAATCAGACTTGTCCCGCCGCGTATCATGAGCCTTGAACAGGCAATGGAGTATATTAACGACGATGAACTTGTCGAAGTCACGCCGACGAGCATTCGTCTGCGCAAAGCCGTTCTCGACCGTGTCACACGCGGCCGCGCCGCTAAAAATGCTCGAAAATAATTGGCGCACGCGTGAAGAATTGTCCGCCTTTGCATTGAAGATTGTCGAAAATTTTTAATTGGGGCGGTGAAAATTTTGGCAATGCAAGACCTCACGGCGGAAAGTCCCGACAGCATTGTAATCGACGACCCCATATACATATTATACCTGAAGGAAATCAGTCGCATTCCGCCCCTTACCGACGAACAAGAACGCGAACTTGGAAGGCGCATGGATTCACCCGACAAAACGAAACATTCCAAAGCTAAAAATCAACTTATTAAAGCAAATTTGCGGCTGGTCGTGTCAATCGCCAAACATTACGTTGGACGCGGCGTGGCATTTTCCGATTTGATTCAGGAGGGCAACCTCGGACTTATCAAAGCCGTCGAGAAGTTTGATTATCGTGACGGCTACAAATTTTCGACGTATGCGACGTGGTGGATTCGGCAGGCGATAACGCAGGCGATTGCCGACCAAGCGCGCACAATCCGTATCCCCGTACACATGGTCGAGACGATTAACAAACTTATCAGCGTTTCGCGCAACCTGTTGCAGGAAAACGGCCGCGAGCCCACCGACGAGGAGATTGCCAAGGAGATGGAAATTGACGTTGCCCGCGTCCGCGAGATTCGTAAAATTGCGCAGGAACCCGTCTCACTCGAAACACCCGTCGACGAAGAAGATGATTCGCATCTGGGCGATTTTATTCCGGACGATGAGGCACCCTCTCCCCTCGACGCTGCTTCGTTCACATTGCTTAAAGAGCAGCTCGACGACGTGCTTAATACTTTGACGCCGCGTGAAAAAAATGTTCTGTGTCTTCGCTTCGGGCTGAAAGGCGGTCGCGCATACACCCTTTAAGAAGTCGCCAAAAGTTTCAATGTCACCCGCGAACGCATTCGGCAAATCGAGGCAACGGCGTTGAGAAAATTGAGCCAGCCTGCCCGTTCAAAAAAGCTTAAAGATTTTTTGGACTGATTGAAAAAATCCGTTGCCATACTTGAAGGAATTAATCGTTGCAATATCGAACACTGCCAAAAATTTTCCGATAAAGGCGGTGTAAGTCATGGAGAACGAATATTTGGAGGACGTGGAACTTTATCTGGAGGAAGTGCAACGAATACCTCTTTTGAGCGCGCAGGAATTTCATATGCTGTTACTTCGTGCGGCAGACGGCGACGAGGACGCTCAAACCGAACTGGTTAATGCAAACTTGCGACTGGTCGTCAACATTGCGCGAAAATATATCGGACACGGCGTGGCATTTTCCGATTTGATTCAAGAGGGCAACCTCGGTCTCATGAAGGCGGTTAAAAAATTCACCACAAAAGGTCCCGCAACTTTCATCGAATACGCAGAGGAGTGCATTGAGTCGGCAATCGTGCGCGGTCTGCGCGAAATGGAACAGATTGCGCCGGTTTCGCTCGATACTCCCGTTGACGAACGCACCTATAACGATAACGATAAATTTGCCATTGAAGGCGATTTTGTCGAGGGAATGACGCTTGCCGACTTCGTGGAGGACAGCAAGTCGGCAACGCACTTCGACCGCGTCAATCGTTTGCAACTGCTCGAACTCTTGCGCGAAGTCTTCAATACCTTGACGCCGCCGGAAAAAAAAGTTCTGTCGTTGCGTTTCGGTTTGGAGGATGGACGTACCAGATCTTTCGACGAAATTGCCGAAATTTTCAAAGTCAGCGGCCTTGCCGTTCAAAACGTCGAGTTCAAAGCACTTAGTAAACTTCGTCACCCGACGTACGCCGCCAAGCTGAGAGATTTTTATTGACAGCCGGCAACGTGGTACAGCTCTGAAAAAAACTTGAAAAAACCTTTGCAATTTATTAACGCCTGTGCTAGAATGAACGCGCTAAAAAAAAAGTAAATCACATATTGGAAGGGCGATGTTTGTAAACGTCTCTCGCCTGACGGCGGAGGCTTTCAACCTTAAACGATTGCCGCTTGAATTTGTAAATATCAAACAATATATTTCAGCTGTGGAGGACTACTACGTTAAAAAAGTGTAACTAAATCAACGGTGTGTAGGCTATTTGGACTAGGCTTTGAGAATAAGGCTTTGTAAACTTCTCATGAAGCTCACGCCTATATAGGCGTGAGTAGTTCAACAGCAAGACTAAAATTTGTAAAGGAAGGAAGTGAAAGGCGCAATTTTTAACAATTAGGAATTGTGATTCGGTTGCGTCGTATTAATTCCTAATTGCTAAGACGCCGCACCAGTTTTGATGATAATGGATTGGATCCGCAAAATTACGGATATAATCATGCCGCTTGAACCTGTTGCCGAAGAGGACGATGCCGCCAAGGAAACAAAAAAAGTCGACGCTCACACTGCCGACACCAAAGCCGAACAACCCGTGCAAACGAAACAAACTGCTCAAGTTGCTCAGCAAACTTTCCAGTCGGAAAAGCAGTCGACGAGCGGCGGCTTCTCACCGTTTGGCGGTTCAATGACGACCTTCACGCGCAACGGCGGCATGGTAAGTACGGCCGATAACGGCGTCACGTCCATGGACGGCGTTCGTTATGAAGCTTACAGCTCCGAAGCGTCAGTCAAACCCAGTCTCGCTGTAGTTAAAACTCCTCAACTCACGATGAAAATTTATAAGCCGACAAAATATGACGAACAGGTTAAACAAATTGCCGACGACCTTATCAAACGCAATGCGGTTATCGTGAACTTTGAGGGCGTC
>CAMZDU010000076.1 GCA_947305445.1 uncultured Selenomonadales bacterium | reverse complement strand
ACGTGACGATTGACAACGAAAACTTCGGGCGATATGCCGGCGAAGTTCAAATAGTTCAGGACGTGTTGCCTGCCGACGGGCGCGTTAATATCGCGGCGCACATTCTCGACGAGGAAATTTTTCTGACCGGCTATCTCAAGCCGCGCCAAAAGTTTTCGTTTAAATTTGTTTAAACGATTGCAATGCACGTTAAGCATTGCTCTTCTGGAGGCTGATGCGATGAAATTTAAATTCACAGCAATCGCCGTCATTTTGTTGTTCATGTTGAGCGGCACGGCTCTGGCCTCACCTACTCTGTCGAAAAATTCACGTGGCGACGACGTATTGACCCTGCAGAAAAAATTGTATCTGGTCGGCTACGACATCACCGAATTTGACGGAGTTTACGGCAACGAGACCGAGCGGGCAGTCTCCGCTTTTCAGCGCGACAACAAAATCACCGTCACCGGCATCGTCACCAATGTCACGTGGCGTGCTCTGCGCAAGGCCAAAGAGAAAAAAGGACGCTCCCTTTCCGACATCAAAGTCACCGCAACGCCCGTCAGAACCGACAAGCCGACTTCGACCGCACCTTTCGGCAGGACGTTCATAACCGGCACGCAGGGCAATGCGATTGTCTCGACAGCGCAAACATTCATGGGCGTGCCTTACGTCTTCGGCGGGACGACGCCAAAAGGTTTTGACTGCTCCGGCCTGGTGCAATACGTCTTCAAAATGAACGGCGTGTCGATTCCGCGCTTGGCTGACGAACAGTACAAAATTGGCAGTGCGGTCAATCGAACTCAATTAACGGCGGGCGATTTGGTTTTCTTCGCCACCGACTCAAGCGGCGTCTCACATTGCGGCATTTACGTCGGCAACGGAAATTTTCTTCACGCCTCGTCCAGCAAAGGCGTACGTATTGACAGTTTGGACAATGTCTATTGGAAGCCGCGATTTGTCGGCGCAAGGAAGGTGGTCGGCGGTTGACGGCAACGTTGCAAAAAATTTTTGTACGGAGGAATCGTTTTGCACAGTAAAATTTTTGTCGTCGGTATCGGTCCGGGCAATCTCGAAGAGATTACGCCGAAGGCTCGCAAGGCGATTGAAATGTCCGAAGTCGTCGCCGGTTACAACACCTACATCAAACTCATTGAACCGCTCCTGAGCGGAAAAAAAATTATCGGGCGCGCAATGATGCAGGAGGTTGAACGCGCTCGGCTGGCGATTGACGAGGCTCAAAGCGGCCGCAATGTGTCAGTCGTCTCCTCAGGCGACGCGGGTGTCTACGGCATGGCCGGACTCGTCGTCGAATTGATTTTAGATTTGCCCGAAGACCGTCGTCCGCAATTTGAAATCATCGCGGGCGTTTCGGCCGTCAACGCAGTAGCGGCGATTTTGGGTGCGCCGCTCATGCACGATTTTGCAATTATAAGTTTAAGTGATCTCATGACGCCTTGGGAACTTATCAAACGGCGCGTGCGCTGTGCGGCGGAAGGTGACTTCGTAATCGCGCTGTACAATCCCAAGAGCAAACGCCGCTTCACCCAACTCAACGAAGTACAAAAAATTCTGCTCGAGTTCCGCAAAAAAAATACGCCCGTCGGCATCGTGACGAACGCGGGACGCGACAGTCAGACCAAAATTATTTCCACGCTGGAAAATTTCACACGCGAAGAAGTCAACATGTCCTCGCTGGTGATAATCGGCAACTCTCAAACTTTCGTCAAGGCGGATTACATGCTCACGCCGCGCGGCTACGAAATTTGAATTCATATCTCATTAAAGCCCATTCCGGTGACAGAAGGGGCTTTAACTTTTTCGGGCGCAGGATAAAATTTTGCGTCGTCGAAAAATTTTACGGAGGTGATGGACATGTTAAAAAAATTTTTTGCAACAATGCTTTTCGTGCTTACGGTGGCGGCGAACTGTTCGGCGATGACTTTTCAATCGCCCGTTGAGATCGGTTCCGTGTCGATTGCCGGCGGCGAAAGCGCGATTAAAATTTTCGGCGCGACCAACATCAACGCGACGCAAAGTTCACGACCCGATACTTACGTCAAAGGCACGGCGAATTTCGGCGAGCTGTATCTGCACTTCGACGGAGAGGCTTTCAATCGCAAGATGCAACAGGCAAATTCTTCCGCCGACATGATGAGAATTTACGACGAGGTCAGCTTCTTCGGCGGCCGTGACGTAAAAAACTCCGTGCCGATTTTTGTGTTCGAGGGCGTGACGACAATTTCTCGTATCGCCAACGACGCGGGACTTAAGCTTTATCTTTTGGCAACGGAGACGGGCGGCGGCGGCTCCATGACGGTTATCGGCGAGCGCGGCGGCAAATGGGTGAAATTCTTCAACACGAGCGAGACACTCAAAACTTACAACGTCGGCAGAAATTTTTATATGACTAATCTTCGCGTGGCCGGCGACGAAATTATTTTCGGCTATCGCTCGCAACAGTCAGACGATTATCGCGAACTGCAATACAAATGGGACGCGGTTGCTCAATGGTTCGGCGTGGCAGTTCGTTAAAGTAAAAATTCTCAAAAAATTTTCTACATGTGGTTGACAAAGCTTTTTTGTGGTATAAAATTTTACATAAAATTTTCAGGAGATTTCTAACGAAGGTGAGCATTATGGAAAAAACTACGGTCGTCGTAATCGGCGGCGGGGCGACGGGGCTTGGCATTCTGCGCGATTTGTCCATGCGCGGCGTCAAAGCTATGCTGCTTGAAAAAAATGACTTAGTCAACGGCGCAAGCTCGCGTTATCATGGACTCTTACACAGCGGCGGACGTTACGCCGTCAAAGACCAAGAAGCCGCCAAAGAATGTATCATCGAAAATCAAATCATGCGCAAAATCGGCAAGAGTTGCGTTGAACCTTGCGGCGGTATGTTCACTCGGCTAGACATTGACGACGAGACTTACGAGGAGGCTTGGGTTAAAGGTTGTGCCGACAGCGGCATTGAGGCTACTCCGATTACTTTGGACGAAGCTTTCAGATTGGAGCCGCGACTTTCCCGCAAGCACGTCAAAAGCGCGTATCTTGTCCCCGACGCGGCAGTTGACGGTTTCCGCATGGCATGGCAACTGATTGATTCGTCGAAACGTTACGGCGGCGAACTCAAAACTTATACCGAGGTCGTTGGCTTCGACAGCGTTAATGGGGAACTTCGCGGCATGAAAGTTCGGAATCAATTTACCGGCGAAGAATACGAAATTGCTTGCGACATTGCGGTTAATGCGGCGGGCGGCTGGGCAGGTTTTGTCGGCAAGCTTGCGGGCGTCGAAATTGGCGTCCAGCCCGACAAAGGAACTTTGATTGCCTTTAATCAGCGAATCGTCAATCACGTCGTCAACCGTTTGCATAAATCTTCCGACGGCGATATTTTTGTTCCGCACGGCTCAATTACAATTCTCGGTACCTCGTCAATGAGCGTGCCCGACCCCGAAGACACTTCGACAAGCCGCGAAGAAGTCGAGAGCTTAATAAAAATCGGCGAACAAACTTTTGAGGACTTGCGCGACTTTAGAATTTTGCGGACGTTTGCTGGTTCCAGACCGCTTTACATTCCGCCTGGCGGAGCTGTCGGGCGCAGTGCTTCTCGCGGCTTTGCAATCGTTGACCACGAGCAGGACGGCTTGAAAGGATTCTTTACAATCGTCGGCGGCAAATTTACGACATATCGACTTATGGCGGAGAAAATGTGCAATCAAATCTGCGCCAAGCTCGGAAATAAAACTCCGTGTCGAACTGCTGAGGAACCGCTCGTCGAAGAAGTTCCGCAAGCAGATAAAGACCGTGCCAAGAAATTTTTCCCGTCATACGGCACGAATCTTGCCGCAACTCGTTTAGGCGTCGACCGTTTCAAAAAAGTTGTTGAGCGTTTGGAGAACGACCCCGAAAGTCGCGAACTCATTTGCGAATGTGAAAACGTTACTCGCGCTGAGGTCGAAGAAATTTGCAAGGACGATACCAGCTTTATCGTAAACGACGTGCGGCGCAGGACGCGAATTGGCATGGGCACTTGTCAAGGAAATTTCTGCGCGTTGAGGGCGGCGGCAATCTTTGCTGATATGGGCGTCGAATCAACCGCGAAAGATTCGCTTACTCGCATGAAAGAATTTTTACAAGGACGTTGGAAAGGAATTCGACCCGTGCTTTTAGGCAGGACACTCCGTGAAACGGAAATGACGCGCTCAATCTACGAACTTTCTATGAATCTCAAAGGAGGTGCGCCGCAATGAAAACTACAGACTTAATAGTAATCGGTGGCGGCCTTGCCGGATTTATGGCGGCGGCGGTTGCGGCTTCTCGTAAGCAAAAAGTCACTGTGCTTACTTACGGTTCAGGCTCCTTGCCATTGGCCAGCGGTGCGATTGACATTTTCAACGCCAAATCTCCCGAAATTGCAATTAAAAATTTGCCCGCTCATCACCCGTACAAAAAAATTGGCTCAAAAAATATCGACGCGGCGGCTAAATTTTTACTCGACATCACCGCGCAAGCTAATCTTCCCTACGTCGGCAAACTGTCCGCGCTCCTTCCAATCGTCACGGCTGTCGGCACGCTGAAATATTCCGCACTCGTTCCCGAATCGATGGACGCCTCAAAACTTGTCGATAAGAAGAAAATTTTTGTTGCGAGTATCAAAGGTTTAAAAGATTTTTACTCGCCCATGATTGTCGACAACCTCAAAAAATATTTTCCGAATAAAAGCTTTGAAGTCGCCAAATTGGATTTGAACCTTCTCGGCGGACGCGACATCACTTGCATGGACGCCGCACAACTTTTGACCGACAACGAACAACCCCTTGCCAACGAATTAAAAGCCCTGAACGCGACGGCTGACGACGCAATTATCATTCCGCCTATTTTCGGAGTAATGGGGAATTTTTCGCGCTCAGCTGTCCAAATGCAAATCAAAGCAGAAATCATCGAGACAACTTGCTTGCCGCCTTCGCCGCCCGGTATCAGACTTCAACGCGCTTTCATAAAATATCTGCAAAATTCCGGTGTCCGCGTTTTCGAGAACACTAAAGTCATTCGCGGAGTGACTGACGGGCAAAAAGTTACGGGCGTCGTTGTCGAGAACGCCGTCCGCGAAAAAGTTTTCCATGCGCGGAAAGTTATCCTCGCTTCGGGCGGATTTTACAGCGGCGGAATCACCATGCGCGACTTCGACAATCCTATTGAACCGATTTTTAATCTGCCGGTCTTTTTCACAACGGGAGCAGAAAATTGGAGCAATCAGCAACTATTCAGCGACAAGCCGCAAGGTTTTTCCATGACGGGCATCATCACGAACGATAACTTAAATCCCGTCGATAAAAACGGCTCTGTTCTGTTTGAAAATCTGCACGTGGTCGGCGCAAACTTGGGCGGTTGCGATAAAATTTTTGAACGCTCCGCAGGCGGCATCGCTATTTCTTCCGCGTACAAAGCGGCGACAATTTAAGGAGGAATACGAAATGAGCGAAACCACAAAAGCAATTTTTACGGGCGACCGCTGTCTTTCGTGCACTTCCTGCATGGCGAATTGTCCCGTTATGGCTGTCGTCAAAGATTATCGCGGGCCTAAACTCGTCGGTCCGGCTCACGGCAGAATGCATTTTTCTCAAGAAGACATTGAAGAAAGTTTAAACTACTGCTCCAACTGCAAGAGTTGCGACCGTGCTTGTCCGTCAGGCGTTGCGGTCTCAACGCTTAACATGTTGCAACGGGCGGAGTACTACAAAAAACATGAACACCTACGCTCCGAAGATATGCTAGCTCACGGCGAGCGCATGGCTAAATTAATTCGCAAAATTCCTTTCGGCGCGACCTTTTCAAATTTGGGCATGAGTATTGGCAAAACGTTAGGCGTATTCAGTGCTTTGGGACTTGCCGGCGAACGCAATATGCCAGCTTACGCTTCGACCACTTTTAAAGACGGGTTTAGCGGTCTCAAGCAGCCGTCCTCGTCAAAAAAAGTTGTCATGTTTACCGGTTGTTACATCAATGACAACGAACCGCACGTCGGTCAAGCCTTCGTTAAAGTCATGAACGCTAACGGCTACGAAGTTTTAATCGACAAGCAATTCAAATGTTGCGGCTCGCCGCTGGTTGTCACGGGCTTTTTGGACGAAGCTCGCCAGCACGCCGATAACAACGTCAGCAGAATTTTGGATTGGAAGCGGCAAGGAATTCCGGTCGTGACTCCTTGTACCAGTTGTTCGCTCAT
>CAMZDU010000075.1 GCA_947305445.1 uncultured Selenomonadales bacterium | reverse complement strand
CGGGCGACAAGATTCGCATTGAGGCACCGTATCACGCGCTGTGCAACGCCGGGCACATTGCCTATATAGAAATGGACGGCGACCCGACGAAAAATATTTCGGCGTTCGAGGCTCTCGTTCGGGCAATGCACGATGCTGACATGGGATATTTTTCAATCAATCACCCCGTCGACCGCGACCCCGTTTGCGGATACACGGGCATTATCGCAAACGAATGTCCGCATTGCCACAGAAAAGAATTCGTCAGCGGAACTTTCCATATCGCACGATTAAAACCCGACAACAAATAGTTAAACCCTCCGCCGCAAATTGGC
Organism: uncultured Selenomonadales bacterium; assembly: GCA_947305445.1. Lineage (GTDB taxonomy): Bacteria > Bacillota > Negativicutes > Selenomonadales > Selenomonadaceae > Quinella. The sequence continues at coordinate 5,926 of CAMZDU010000075.1, read as the reverse complement.
GGAGGGAATTTTTTTTGCAAGTCGTCGTCAATCAGTTAATTTGTTCTCTGGACAATTCTGCTCGCGAAGATTTATCCAGTTGCCCAAACGGCAACGTTTGACATTGCTCGGCGTGCATTATAGAATTCGTGCAGACTGGAGGAATTATTTTGGACGAAAAAAATTTTATAACGATTGCATTGCCGAAAGGAAAACTGTTCGGCTTGTCGGCGGAATTGCTCGGCAAAGTCGGTTGGACGGCCGACGGTCTGCACGAAAAGTCGCGCAAGCTTATAATCACCAACGAGGCGGCGCGGCTGAAATTCATCATCACCAAGACTGCCGACGTGCCGACTTACGTCGAGTACGGCGCGGCTGACCTGGGCATTATCGGCAAGGACGTGATTCTCGAATCCGGCAAAGATGTTTACGAATTGCTTGACCTCGGCTTCGGCAGGTGTCGATTGATGATGGCCGTGCCCAAAGAAAAAATGCGGCCGCGTCTCGAAGACTACGACCACACACGCGGTGCCACAAAGTTTCCGCGCATTGCCGAAAATTTTTTCGCCGCGCAAGGAATGCAAATGGAATATATCAAACTCAACGGCTCGATTGAACTCGGTCCGCTTATCGGCCTGTCGGAAAGTATCGTTGACATTGTAGAGACAGGTACCACGCTTCGCGAGAACAATTTGACGGAGATTGTCACGATTATGGAGGCGACTGCCCGACTGATTGCCAACCGTGTCAGCTACAAGCTCAAGTTCGAGCGAATTAACAAGCTCGTCAACGATTTAGTCGCGCTTAAATAAATCTCGCGTATAAACTTTGTCGCGCACGTCGTCAAGCGCACTCTCGTAACGATTGGCGATAATGCAACGGCTCAGGCGTTTGAACTCGGCGACATCATTGACGACGCGGCTGCCGAAAAATGTTGAACCGTCCGGGAGCGTAGGCTCGTAAACAATGACGGTCGCGCCCTTCGCCTTGATACGCTTCATGATGCCTTGAATGGACGATTGACGGAAATTGTCGCTACCGGTCTTCATGGCCAACCGCCATACGCCGATGACAACTTCCTGCTCGCGGCTCGGCGAAAAAGCTTCGCTACCGGTGTACGCGCCCGACAACTCAAGCACACGCTCGGCAATAAAATCTTTGCGGGTGCGGTTGCTGTTGACAATGGCCTCAATCAAATTTTCCGGCACGTCGCGATAATTGGCCAGCAGTTGTTTAGTATCCTTAGGCAGACAGTAGCCGCCGTAACCGAACGACGGATTGTTGTAATGATCGCCGATTCGCGGGTCACAGCAAACGCCGCGAATAATATCCTGCGCGTTGAGATTTTTGACTTCGGCGTAGGTGTCCAGCTCGTTGAAGTAGGCGACGCGCAGAGCCAAATACGTGTTGGCAAAAAGTTTTACGGCCTCGGCCTCGGTGATTCCCATGATAAGCGTGGGAATATTTTTTTTGTCCGCGGCGTCCTGGAGGAGCGCGGCGAATTCTTCGGCGGCGGACAAATTTTTTTCGTCGTCAAGTTCGGTGCCGACGATGATGCGTGACGGATACAAATTATCGTACAAGGCTTTAGACTCGCGCAAAAATTCGGGGCTGAACAAAATTTTGTCGGTCGAATATTTTTCGCGTGCGGCCTTTACGAAACCGACAGGAATTGTGCTCTTGATGACCATGTAAGCTTGCGAGCCGCTTGCCAAAACCGTTTCAATTACTGCACAGACAAAAGACGTGTCGAAAAAATTTTTCTTCGGGTCGTAATTTGTGGGCACGGCGATTATCACGAAGTCGGCCTGCGCATAAGCGTTCGCGGCGTCGGTGGTGGCGGTTAAGTCGAGCTTGCGCTCCGTGAAAAATTTTTCTATGTAGTCGTCACGGATTGGCGATTGACGATTGTTGACCATGTCGACTTTTTCGGCCGACACGTCGACGGCAAGGACGCGATTATTTTGCGCCAGCAACGTCGCCAGCGAAAGTCCGACATAACCGAGACCGGCAACTGCGATTGTTTTTTTCAAGCGTATCTCTCCTTTGACAGGGAAGCAACATTATCACGGACTGAATTGAACTTTGACGGGTGTGCCCTTGTCGACAATTTCGCCCGCGCCGATACTCTGGCTCGTCGCAAAGCCGGAACCTTTCGCAGTGAACGAAAGCCCCGCTTCGTTGGCAAGACGCGCCGCCTCACGAATGCTCTTGCCGTAAAAATTCGGGACGCGAGCCAATTCGGGCGCAAGCTCTTCGGTTGGCGTGTCGGGTACGGGTTCGGGCGCAGGTTCTCTTAGCGTCTCACGCGGTTGAACGCCGTGAATCGAAGCGTCGCCTTCACCTATCTCCGCGTCCATTTCGTCGGCGTCAAGACCAAGCGGCGCGTCGCTCGGCTCAATCCGCAGATAACGGAAGACCTGCGAAAAAATTCTTGCGGCAACGGGCGCGGCAATCTGTCCGCCGTAAAAAACTCCGTACGGTTCGTCAATCATCACGAGCAAAGCAATCTGCGGACTTTCAACGGGCGCGAAGCCGCAAAACGACGCAATGTATTTGCCCTCGGTGTAACCCAAGCCGTCCTCGTTGACTTTTTGGGCGGTGCCGGTTTTGCCGGCAATGCGATAGCCGCGCACGGAAGCTTTGCCGCCGCCGCCGGAAGCCACGACTTGTTCAAGTAGGCCGACAAGAGTTTTGTCCGTCGCGGAGTCAATCGTTCGCCGAACTTCTTCGACATGCGTTTCAGAATAAGTCGTGCCGTTGGCGTTCTTAATCATCTTGACGATGTGCGGCTTAAGCAAAATTCCGTCGTTGGCAATGGCGCAAAAAGCCGTTATGAGTTGTAACGGAGTAACCGCAATGCTTTGGCCGATGGACATTGTAGCAATATCGGAGTCAACCATCTCGTCGGGCGAATACAAAATGCCGGCCTCCTCGCCAGGCAATTCAATTCCTGTCGGTTCGCCGAAGCCGAAAAGTTTTGCATAGCTGACCAAATTTTCCGCGCCCAAATCGTAACCAAAAATTGCAAAGCCGGTGTTGAGCGATTGCTTTACCACGTCCGCGAAAGTCACCGTGCCGAAACTGCCGCCGCTCCAATTTTGAATTTTTTTGCCGGAGAACATGACATAGCCCGGGTCGACGAAAGTTTGATTGGGCGCGACGATGCCTTCTTGCAGAAGCGCACCGGCAACGACGGCTTTGAACGTGGAGCCAGGCTCGTATATGTAGGAGACCGAACGATTTTTCCAAATTTCCTGATCGTAGTCCCAGAAACGATTCGGATTGTATGACGGACGCGAGGCCATTGCCAAGACTTCGGCCGTGCGCGGATCCATTACAATGCAGGTTATGCCGAGCGGAGCGTTTTCAGCCATTGCGCGGTCAAGTTCCTGCTCGACAATAAATTGAATCGCGCCGTCAATCGTCAACTGAATCGTCTTGCAACGGTCGCCCTGATAACCGTGTTGCGTGAAGATTGATTCGAGAATCGGACGTTCCTGCGTGTCGGCGTAAATAAAAGACTCGGTGACTTCGCCCTTGATGTATTTGTCCAAAGCCTGTTCAATGCCGTCAAGGCCTTTGTCGTCAGTGCCGACGAAGCCGAGAACATTTGCGGCAAGCACGTCGTTGGGATAGTAACGCTTAGCCTCGTCGCGAAAACCTAAACACACGGCGTAACCTTTGTCGCGAATCAGCGCACGGATTGCCTCATACTCGGACTGCTCCAGCCGACGCTTAACCCAGCTGAAGCCGCCGCCGACTGCGATGTCGTTTAAAATGTCTTCTTCGGTTTTGCCGACGAGCGGAGCCAAATCTTTGGCCAACTGCGCGGGATTTTCGACGTGATTGGGGTCGACGAACAGAGACTTTGTCATTGTGCTGACGGCAAGCTCGCGACCGTTGCGATCGATAATTGCGCCGCGGGGCGATTGCACGGAATAATCATGCCCGACTTGATAGCGCATCCTTTCGGCCAGCTCACTACCCTGAACAAGCTGGAGCCACGCATAACGGAAGATGACAACGCTCATAAGCACAAGCAAAACCATAACAAGCTTGGTGATTCGTCCCTGAACGAAGGCGCGATCTTTTTTGATAATCTTCATGTCAAACCCGGTTCGCGTTCTTTAGCAACGCGTCTTTCAGCCGGCCTTCAATGGCAACGAGTTCACGCTCCGCGGCCTGACGTTTCTGTCGGCCTTCGTGCTGAATGCGCAATGTTTCTTCCAGCGTGGAAATTAAATCCTCGTTGACTTTCTTGACGGTCTCGATGTCGACAATGCCGCGTTCATTGGCTTTGGCGGTGTCGATTGAATTTTGCTTGAGCATTTCGGCGTTGCGGCGGAGCAAATCATTTGTCGCGTCGCTGACTGCCCGCTGAAGTTCAATCGTCTCTTTTTGCCGCGTGAGGCCGAGCGCAATGACCATCTGATTTTTCCACAGCGGAATCGTGTGATAAATGGCGGACTGTACGCGGTCAATCAAGACGCGGTCGTTGTTTTGAATCAGACGGATTTGCGGCGCAGTCTGTATCGCCAGCGTCTTGCTTAGCTTGAGGTCGTGAATTTTTTTCTCGAAACGGTCGACGCTCTGCTCGAAATCGTTGACGACTTGCACGGCCATGGGGTCGCCGGACTCGGAAGCTTGAGCGCGGAGCTTTGGCAAAGTGACGGTGCGCATCTCTTCGAGTTTCTCTTCGCCGGCGCGAATGTACAGTTGCAAATCTTTGAAGTAGCTGAGATTTTTTTGATAGAGCGTGTCGAACATGACGACGTCTTCCATCATTTTGACTTTGGAGGCCTCCAGTCCGGCCTGAATCTTTTCAACCTGCGTAGAAAGTTTTTCGTAGCCCTGCATAAGGTCGTCGGCTTTGTTGACGATTGAACCGATTATCGGCAGATTGCTTAGGAAGCTGTCGTTCTTCTTGGTGACGTCGAAGCCTTTGACTTTGGCGACAAGGTCGTTAAGCAACGTGCCGACTTCGCCGGAATCTTTCGTGCGGACTTTGGCAAGAATGCTGTCGGAGAATTGCGCAATCTCCTTTTGCGCGGGTGCACCGAAACTTAGCGGCGTGCTCGTGTCCATGAGGTTTATGCCGTCTTTAATTGACTGAACTTTTGCCAGCTCGGCGGGGGTGAGCTTTTCGATTTGCCGCGTGATCTGTTCAATTTCTTGCGCCGGCTCGACGGGGGTAATTGCCTTCTCCGACGAGGCACCGGATTTTTTGTTAGCCATCAAGTCTTCAAGGTTTATGTCTGCCATGGTTATCGCTCCTTGTTAGTGGTTAATTAGTTGCGCCGACGATTTTTGTCGTGGCGAACCGGTTTTTTTACATACTGTTCGTAAAAATCTTCAACGGGCATGAAAAGATAACGAACACCTTCCACGAGGCTGACCCACATCGGCAACGTCGTCCAACACAGCAAAAAATAAATCACGCCCTGCAACGTCTTGCCCTGATAAAATTTGTGCGCACCGAGCCAGCCCAGGAAAATTGCCAGCGCAGATTGAATCAGCTTCGTTTGAACAATCTGCGGGCGGTCTTCTTCGGGGAAGGGCAACAAGTCTTCCGTATCGTCGTCGCGGCGACGAACACGCCGTTGCACGCCCTGCGGAAAAAATTTTCGCGGCGGCTCCGACTCAATCGGCCGGTCAAGCAAATCGGTATCGATTCGCACGTTGCCATATTCGTCAACCGCTCCAACGTCAATCGTCTTGGTAGAGATGCCCTCCGCGTTAAGTTGCTGTTCCATGACGGTAAGCTCGGCGTCAACGGAAATTATCTGGTCGTTCAGCACGTGTTCAAACTGATCTTGATAGGCGGCGTCGAGTGCACCGAGCGTCTGTTTCATGCGCGACTTGAGTTCTTCCACGCGTTCCGTCGATAAATTGGTTTCCTCCAGCTCTTGATACTGAAATTGCAGGAAGTCCACATTCTGACGGT
>CAMZDU010000074.1 GCA_947305445.1 uncultured Selenomonadales bacterium | reverse complement strand
TCCTCGAACCGCCGAAGCCGCCCATCGCGTGCCCTTTGTAGTGCGTCAAGACAATCAGCGAATCATAATTGACGAGGTTCGCGCCCATGTCAACTTCTTTGAGGTGGAAGCCGCCGCGTACGGGCAGAGCAACGGTTTTTTCGTCCGCGTCCATGATGTCGACGGGGCAAAACGTCCAGCCGTTGACTTTAAGCGTTTCGCGGTGGCCGGCAGTGTCGAAGCGGTCGCCGTGATAAAGAGTGTTGCACTCGACGATTGCCGAGTTCGGAACTTGCGCTTGGAAAGCTTGAACCATGTCACGCGGCAAAATGTTCGGGCCGTGTTTTTCGCCGGTGTGAAGTTTGATTGCGACTTTGCCGAAAATATTTTCGTTGATGAGTTTATAAAGTTTGATGAGGTGCGCGGCATCGATGGTCTTGGTGAAATAAACTTTGGCCGCCGAGCCGGTGTAATTTTCGCCGGTGACGTTTTTGCTGCCGACGACGGGTGCTTGTTTATTCATGGTGATGTATCCTCCTCGTGTGAAATTATCCCTGTGCAGGGGGTTATTTGAATAAATATTATTACTTGAAGTCGACTCACGTCAAGAAAAATTTTTGTCAACGTTGCCCGTATTAGTTATAATGTCAGCAGATAGTGAATAGATTTTACATTCCTAATTGCAATAAGGAGGTTGGTCTTGTGACGAAGATTGTAAACAGCGTTCATGTTTCCGATGATGACCTAGAATTTTTTTTCGGTGAGGATGCCAAGTCGTCCGAAGAAGTTGAGCAAAAATTTGTCGGGCGGTTGAAAAATTATTTGCTGAAGTGCGACAGCGAACGCGCCGATTTGGACGCTTACGACGAAAATATTTTGTTCGACCCGAATCGCGGCCACTGGGATTTGTGGGACATTGACAAGGACGGCGGCAAAGAAATTTTACTCGGCGGAAATTTCGTAGCCCGCAATCCCGCCGACGACGTGTCAACCGGCATCGTCGCCATAGATTTCGGCACAAGCCGCACCGTCGTCGTCTACGAAAACGAACACTCGCAAATAATTCCTTTGCAAGTCGGTAGCGGTTCTTATCGCCAAGGCATAAATTTTTCCGCCAATTACGAAAATCCGACGGTGATTCAGTTCATAGACATTGAGAACTTTTTAATGGCGTACTATTGGCGCAAAGGGCGGCCTTTCACCCGCTGGGACGACGTTAAAGTTTCGCACGCGGCCTTCGAGAATATGACGCGGGGCGGCTCCGAAAAATTTTACTCGTTCTTGACGGACTTAAAGTATTGGTGCGGCTCGAAAGCGCAGTTTATGCTCCGCGACGAGAAAAAATTTATCACGCAACTTGCGCCGTTCGCCGACCTTGCCGAAGACGAGATAAACCCGCTGGAAATTTACGCGTACTATCTGGGGCTGTTTATTAACAACATGCAACAGGAGCGGCACATCTTTTTAAACTATATCCTGTCGTTTCCGGTGACGTACGAGCGGGCGATTCGCGAAAAAATGCGCCACTGCTTCGAGCGCGGTTTGAAGAAGTCGTTGCCGACGGCACTTTTATCGAACGCGGCGATGATGAAAAAATTTTCCGTGCGCGAAGGCGCGAGCGAGGCGGCGGCTTACGCGATAACCGCACTGCAAGAATACGGCTTCGACCCCGAAGGCGAAGAAGAAATTTATTACGCGGTGTTCGATTTCGGCGGCGGCACGACCGATTTCGATTTCGGATTCCTGCGCGAATCGTCAAACGACCGCTATGATTATCTGCTCGTGCATTTCGGCGAAAACGGCGACAGAACTCTCGGCGGCGAAAATCTTTTAAAGTTGTTGGCCTTCGAGCTGTTCAAAGCGAATCAAGAGCGACTGCTGAATCTAGACGCCAGAACTTTTGACGCGACTTCCGACGAATTGCCGCGCACAAATTTAATAACAACTTCAAAAATTCCGTTCACGTGGGCGGCCGAGAAAAAAAGTTTCGCCGGCTCCGAGGCACTGATAAAAGATTCGCAAGAGGCGCACTCGAACATGCACGCGCTCGTTGAAAAGTTGCGGCCGGTATGGGAAGCTCCCTCCTCCGACGCGGCCAAAGAAATTTTGTCGAGCGGCTCAATCGAAGTAAACCTTTTCCGCGACGACGGCAGACTTGTAGAAAATTTCCGGCTAGACGTGAACATTGACCTGCAAAAAATTTTGCGCGACAGAATTCGTGTCGGCATAAATAATTTTTTTATCTCCATGAAAGAGGCTTTCGAGAAGAACAGCAAAAATTCTCTGCGTAAAATAAAATCGTTGCGCGAGATTGACGAGATTGCAATTTTTCTGGCCGGCAACTCGTCGAAGTCTCCGCTGGTCAATGAACTTTTTTCCGAGTATTTGTCGCCCGTGGAAGATACGCGCCTGGCCGACGATGAAAATCCTTTCGCGAGCGGCCGACTTAAGCGCGGCTACGAACTCAAAGACGATTACTTCATGCAGGGCGGTAGCATCTATCGTCGCGACGATAAGGGCTTGGAAGTTTGGCTTGGCGACATGGATAACGACAACGACCAAATCGTCTTAAGCGAGACCGTAAAAAAAATTCCCACCGACAGAGCCTATGAGAAGTCGCCGGCGGAAACTTTGTTTAACTTTGTTGACAAGGCACCCGAATTTAAAATCTATCCCGCGCTGGGCACCGAGTCGGCTCACGAAATTCAGCGGGCACGCGGCGTGGAAATTCGCACTGATCTTTCCGCACCGACGGGAAAAACCGGCGTTGCCTTCGGTTTGCTGTTAAGTCGTGCGGGCGGACTGGTTCAAACCAAACACATCACGCCCGATCCGGAGAAAACTCCGTTTGCCTGTTACGTCGGCCGCAACAAGAAGCACAAATTCCGCACCGTCCTCGACCGCAACACGAAATTTGACGTGTGGTATCCGTTTATCGACGCCGGCGACAGTTTCGACATCTTCTATACGAATTTGCCGGAGGCCGTCTCGAATCAGATGAACATTCAGAAGGCGAAGCGAATCACAATTCATATCGACAATCCAGACGAAAACGCGACGGTTTTTATCCGCGCCGTGAAGTCGAACATAATCGAATATCAAATTGCCAGCAGTGAGGCTGAAATCTCCGCCGACGAAAGTCTGTCCGAGCAGATTGAATTGATTTAAGCCGTTGTCGAGTAAAATTTTCGGCTCGAATACAAGAAGAGACTGCCGATTGAAAAATCAGCAATCTCTTCTGAAAAAGGGTTCCAAAATGCCGGTTCCTCCAAATGTCTAAACCTGCTTACTCGCAGGTGGGTTCCTTAAGCTCGGTATCTGTTACTCGCCGACAAGGACGATTTTCCATCTTCCGAAATCAATTCAGGTTCCCTAAAATTTATGTAGGTTAGACATTAAATAAGTCCTCGTACACCCCAGACGGTTACCTTCTTCGCAGAAATAATATCACGAAAAAATTTTTGTTACAAGTCTTGACAAATTGCTATTGAAAAATTTTTGTCGGCGTCTAAATTATTTTTGCATTCGCCGGAAAATTTTGGTTGTCTGTTGCCAATCGTTATTTACATTCGGCCGGCAATTCGCTATCATACGCGCAACGACAGCTTAAAGGAGGATTCACCATGGGATTGATTCAAGCGGCATTGGCATCGGCGGGCGGCGTGCTCGGCGACCAGTGGAAAGAATTTTTTTACTGCGACAGTCTTTCGCCGGAGATTCTCGTTGCCAAAGGTCATCGGCGCAAAAGTCACAGCTGGAGCTCCAACGACGGAGACGACAACATAATTACCAACGGCTCGAAAATTTCCGTAAACGACGGCCAATGCATGATGATTGTCCAACAGGGCAAGGTCATCGACTTCTGCGCGGACAGCGGCGAATATATCTACGACAAATCCGTCGAGCCGAGTTTGTTTGACAGCAAGAAGACGCTTGCCGAAAATATTCAGGATATCTTCTTCGCCATGAAGGAGCGATTTGCTTTCGGCGGAGATACCGGACGCGACGAGCGGATTTATTATTTCAACACGAAAGAAATTGTCGGCAACAAATACGGCACGCCCACGCCCATTCCGTTCCGCGTCGTCGACTACAACATCGGGCTTGACGTGGACATTGCGATAAAATGTTTCGGCTCCTACAGTTACAAGATAGTCAATCCAATTCTCTTTTATACGAATGTCTGCGGCAACATCAAAGACACTTACAATCGCTCCGAGATTGACGCGCAACTTAAAACCGAGCTTATGACGGCTCTTCAACCGGCGTTTGCAAAAATTTCGGAAATGGGCATTCGTTACAGTGCATTGCCCGCGCACACGCAGGAAATTGCCGACGCGCTTAACGAAGTCCTTAGCCGCAAATGGGGCGAACTGCGCGGCTTGCAGGTTGTCTCGTTTGGCGTGTCAAACGTCAGCGCGAGCGAAGAAGACGCCAACATGATTAAGGAGATGCAACGCAACGGCGCGCTCCGAAATCCGGCAATGGCTGCGGCTCACTTGACGGGCGCACAAGCCTCGGCCATGCAATCGGCGGCTCAAAACACTGCAGGAGCAATGACCGGCTTTATGGGCATGGGTATGGCTGCGCAAGCCGGCGGCGTCAACGCGGGCAACCTCTACGCCATGGCTCAACAACAGCAACAACAAGCTCAACAACAACAGAAGCCTCCAACGTGGAAATGTTCTGCTTGCGGCCACGAAGACAATCGCGGAAATTTCTGCGCGGAGTGCGGTGCGCCTAAACCCGTCGTTAACGAATGGCGGTGCGAGTGCGGTCACATCAACAAAGGCAAATTCTGCGCAGAGTGCGGAAAGCCCCGTCCCGTCAGCGACGAATGGAAATGCGAGTGCGGCGCAGTCAACAAGGGCAAATTCTGCGCCGAATGCGGCAAGCCTCGTCCGTAATTCGTCAATCGTCGCGACGCTCCCGAAAAAAAATACCCGATTCCTCGGCGGAGTCGGGTATTTTCTTTTAAGTCGCGTTCAAGTTTACACGTCGAGTAAATTTTTTCCCGCGTGCAAAAGTTCGGTGCGGTTGATTCGTGCGGCGGTGAAGTTTGCGGGAAAATCAAATCGTTCGCGCAAAATCTGCAAGACTTCGCTCGGCTTGATACTGCCTTCGGGCGTAATCCTCACCGCGAATTTTATCAGAAGTTCGCCGTCCGTCAAAGATAGTTTCACGGATTCGGCAAGGTAGCGTTTCAATTCCAGCTCGCGATTTTTTTTCGGTGTGATGCGTGTGAATTTTATCTCCGAGGCGGCGTTGAAGCTCCGCGCTGAAATTTGAGCGGCCTCGAAAAATTTTTCGGCGAGCGGCAAACGGACTTCATAGCGCGACAGGTCAACCAGCGACATTACGGGCTTTGCCTTGCCGCGCAATTTTTTTAGCCGCAAAATTTCTGCGCCGTTTGGCAACTGTTCATTAAGACGTTTGCAAACTTCAAGTTCGTTGACGGGCGCAGTCAGTTCAAAGTCGACGTATTCGCAATCGCTTGTCACCCCGACGGCCAGCGCGGTCGCGAACGAAACTTTCAGGTGCGGATTAAAACCTTCGCTCCAAGCGGCGGGCAACTTACTGCGAATCAACGCCCGCATGAAGAGGTTCATATAATCCAGATGACTTAGCACGGCGATTTGACTGCCTTTGCGAATTTGAGCGCGATATTTCGTCAATTCTGAATGTGAAATGCGGAATTCGGAATGATTTTCGTCGCGTGGAATTTCTTTTCCGTTAAAATCGACGACGCGAACTCCGAGGTTCATGCAGACGCCGCAACCCGTGCAACTCGTGCGTCGACAGTCGCGGGTCGTTTCGCCGGATTGAGATTTTTCCCACTCTTCAAATAAAAAATTTTTATTTACGCCCGGCGAAGTGTGCTCCCACGGCAACGGCTCCCAAAAATTTCTCGTGCGACAAAAAATTTTCGGGTCGATGCCGCACGTTGCAAACGCCTCCGCCCACACGTCCGGCTTAAACAAATCAGACCAGCCGTCAAATTTCGCACCGAGCCGCCACGCCGTTTTAATCACCCGCGACAGCCGACGATCTCCGCGAGCCAACGCGCCTTCAAGCACGCTGAGTTTCGCGTTGTGCCAATTATAAGTTATCGCCTTGTCGCGAATCAAATTTTTTAAAAGCTGTTGCCGCCGCTCGAATTCCTCCGCAGAAATTTGCTCCGTCCATTGAAACGGCGTGAACGGCTTGGGCACGAAACACGACACGCTTACCGTGACTTTAACAGATCGGAAGAGCGTCGTGTAGGGAAAGAGTGTTCGATATCGTGGGG
>CAMZDU010000073.1 GCA_947305445.1 uncultured Selenomonadales bacterium | reverse complement strand
AATTTTTTCCGTTAATTGCCTTTGACTCAAGCCTTGCGATTGTCGGAATCTTACTAATGCGTCCTTTATTTCCATGCCAATCACTCCTTTAAGTTTTCGTCATTTTAACAGACGACGAACAAAAAATCAACCGTCGCCATTTCTTTTGACTAAAAAATTTTTAAAAACTGTTGACGTTGACTGATTTATCTGGTAATATACGCACAACAAGGTCAAATAATCAGTCAAGCGAACAACGGAAAGGAGACGATAACAATGACAACCACGACCAAAACCGCGAAAAGCTACAAAGAGGCAATGGAGCTTGTTGAACAATTCCACGCAAGCCGCCCCGACTGCTACTTCGCTTACGACACCGAAAACTACAGCGACGACTACAAAACAACAAAAAGATTCTTCACCGGTTTTGGAAACGACGGCTCGGCAATTCCCTTCGCAATGATTGAGTTCGTCGTTGCCGGCAAGCTTGACAGCGTACGCGTTCTCGACACCTGCCGCGGCATCGCTGTTGACATCAAAATCGAAATTCCCGAAGCCGCTATCGAAGAAACTGCCGAGAAAATCACCGTCGAAAGCGCAAGAGCACAGGGCTGGAGCCTTGAAGAATTCTCCGCCGCCAACGCAGGCTTGTCGCTCGCCGAGTATCGTGAGAAAAAAGCCGCTGAAGAAGCCGCATTCGCCGCTCGCGAACTGCACAACAAAATCGTCGACATCGAAGTCGAAATCGGACACGTCGACGCCGAGATTGACTACCTCAGTGGCCTCATCAACGACTTAGCTAAAAACCACTTCAGCGAACTCGCCGACAACTTGAACAAACTCGCCGCCCTTAATGCGCAACTCGCAAGCTTGGAATCTAAAAACGTCGAGACTGACACCGAAGCTCCGGAAGCCACTGTTGAAGTCAAAGCCGCGAAATTCGAGGAAGGCAAAACCTACTTCACCAACGGCGCAGTCACCGCAACCACCATTACGGTTATCAAGCGCACCGCCAAAATGATTCAAGTCGAATCCGACGACACAATTTACGTTAGCAACAAACGCTACAAAATCAACGAGAGCAAACACGGCGAATTCATCAAGCTCGGTTTTTACGCTGACGCTCCGAATGTCTTCGCCGCCAACGAGTACAACGACGCCGCTAAAGCTATCGACAAGCAAAACAGAAAAATTTTTGGCGAGTTTGTAACGAAAGTGCAGGAATCTTACGACGCCGCTTGGCGTGAAGAAATCGAGAGCACGCCGCTTACAACCGCTGACGCAATCGACGCCACTATCGACGCTGAACAGGCACTTGCCGACGTTAACACTGACAAAAATTTAAAGGAGACAATTATTATGACAACCACGAAAATCGCGAACACCGACAACGTTAAACAGCAGGACGATTTTACTGCCGAGCTTGCTAAACTCAAAGCCGCCGCCGATGAAGCCGAGATTACGTTCATTAAGGCGCGGGAAGCTCGCGAACAAACTAAAAACGCGCTGGTAAACTTCCTCAACGACACGACGTTTAAGCTGAAGGAAAAACTTGACGCTCTGCCGCTTGATTACACAATTACTCTCAAGAAAACCGGCGGCACCACCTATCACGTTGTTGACTTTAGCGAAATTTACATCGGTGCTTACCACATTGGTTGCGACATAGAATTCCGCTTTGAGAATTGGAAATTTAGGGTAATCGCCCGCTATGACACGCCCGCGCAAGTCGAGACCGTTATTAATCAGCTCAAAGCGGCTATCGTTCGCGGCGACAATGAATTCACCTTCCCGACCATTGAGGAATTAAATTCACCCATTGCCAACACCGACGACGACACCGAAGACGCCGTCGACGTGTTCAGCCTCTTGCCCACGCTTGACGAGCTAAATGACGTTGAATTGTCGGAGCCGCAAGACGTCGAGGCCGCGTCGCCGCAAGATACTATTGGCTCTGTAGCCGACACGTGCCAAGCTTTGAACTCCGCCGCTCCGCAAGGTTGGCAGATTTTTTACGACACTACCTCAAAAACCTTCCCCGTCGAATTCAACGGCAAGCAAGTCGCCGCACTCGACAGTTTAGCCACTCAAAAAATTTTGTCGCCGGATAGGTTTTTCGAGCAATTCAAACCGCTTACCGACGTCAATTACTCTCCGCGGCAACAATTCCTCGACAGCTTGTACCTCGAACTCGACCACTTAGAGCAACTCCGCCGCGACGTTGCCGACGATTCTGAACGTTTGCTCGTTGTCGGGAACATGATTGACAATATCAAGCGCGATATTGTCAGCGAGGAAATGTCGACGTAATTCAATAGCCCGTCAAACATTTGCGCAACTCCAAATCGCATTCATAACCATTGCCGATTTTATGCCGCGCCCGCTCTATCAAATATCGCCCTTCGTAAAAGCCGCAATTAGTCAATTCTATTACGTGCCCACTCAGAAAAATAAACCTGCCGACCGTCGTCAGGTTTATTTTTATTTCGTCCTTATTCTTCTCGCGTAATTTTTTGCGTGCTAACTTTTCGGCCTCCGCTTGCGTTTCGACTTTCTGATTTACTTTAAGCACTTTGCCGCTCGTCTTCGTCTTGTCCTCGAACGTGGCCTGTATCTGCTCATCCTTCTGCCCGTGTTTGTACACCACTTCGCATTTGCGATATATTTCAGTCAGCGTCGCCGTCGCACGAAAATTTTTCACGCCTGACAATTCGCAATCAAGCGTTGCTACCGGTTCTTGTTGTTCGTATCGTTCTTCGTCGAAAATAATTATCTTGCCGTCGGCCGCTTTGAGCGCAAGGCCATTATCCGCGCAAAGTTTCTTCAAAAACGAAAGCGAGCTGACTTCCGAACGTTCCGCACGTTTTATTTCAACGTCCTCGGCATCGTAAAATAATTCCACGCCCGCCGCGTCCGCAATGTCTTGGGCTATCTGCCGCAATTTCACGTTCTCCCATGATTTTGACTCGTCCACTTGCCGCAACGCTGAATTCGACGAGCACGAATTGCCTTTGATTTTGGCCGTGTACGGCGGGAAATTGTTTTCGACTTCGTCCAGTTCAAATAAACCCAGCGGCAATGCTTCCTCGCGCCCGTCGCCTTGCCAATTCTCACGAATCAATTCAACTTCAAGGGTGTCGCTACGTTGCGGAAACCATGCTCCGATAAATCGTTTAAAGCGGTCGTCCAATTCAAGTTCAACCGTATCCGTTTCGCCGCTGAGCACATCTTCGTATGTTACGCCTTCCAAAAACGGGCTAAGGTCTTTGGTCACGTCCGTGCCCGCGATTATCACTTTCGCACCTAAATGTCGTGCCAACATATCAGCGTCTCCATGGCGGCAAGTCGATTGCCTTGCTTGTTTCTACATCGGGAATTGTCAATTCTACTCCCGCGCTAAATATGAACGTTTCTATTTTGTCACGATTGGCGTCAATCAGTTTTTCCGTCCACGCGCACGAGCCCAGCTCTTTGTAGGCAATCAAATCAAACATATCGCCGGATATTGTCACGTATTTTTTCAAGCATAAGACCTCCTGCGCCGTTCGTGCATGTGTTCGCTATATTGTCGGCTCCAATCTTCCACCGCGGGCAAGGCTGATTCTACGCCACGACGCACCGTTTCTTCGCTCGCGTCGCCCTGCACTGTCACGTTTATCGTTAAATTGATTGTCGGCGGCGAAAGGTCTGCCGGTTGCCTCATGCCGAAAATTTTGTCTGCCAAGCGGCCGAATAAACCGCCCGTGTCTTGTGCCGGCGTTTGCGGCTTAAATATTCTGCTGGGCAAGTCTCCGCCGTAACCGCCGTAAACCGGTTGCGTCTGCGTGAATATTTTCGGCATCTGCGGAATTTGCGCTTGCTCACGTCGGCGGCGCGGTGCTTGTCTGCGCCCGCTTAGTTGCTCGCCGCGTGACCTTTCTTCCGGCACATAGGGCGGTGTCGTCATTGAAGGTAAAAATTGTATCGACTGCGTTTGCGGCAACAAGCCCAGTATCTGACCGGCTTGCGTCCACAGTTCTTCCGCCCGTCTCGAATTGTCCAGCGGGATTGCCGCTTCGGGCGCACGTTCTGCAAACGTCGTGAGGAACGCTCCGCGCTTGTAAATGCCGCCTTGCGCATTTGATTTCACGCTGATATTAGCCGCCGCCGCATTGACTGAGGCCACCGCGTTTGCTCCGGCCGCCGCGAGCTGTGCGCACGCTGATTGCGCCGCCGCACCCAAGCCCCCGACCGCGCCGGCCGCACCCGCCGCCGCCGCACCTAGCGTACTGACTCCGCTGATTGCTCCTTGGCAGGCCGCACCGAACGCATTTAGCGCACCGATATTCGATTGCAACGCCGCTGAATTTGTTTCAATGCTTGCGGTGTGACTTTGCGTCGCTGTACCGTCCGCCGTCATTGCCGTTGATAAATTTGTTGCTTCTGCGCTCACTTGCGGCAACGTCGCGCCTATCTGGCTTAATCCGTCCGCCGCCGGTTGCACCGCCGAAGGTATTTGCGAAAACGCTTCGCCCGCTTGCGATATATTTTGTGTCGCGGCATTAACGCCGTCCATGTTCGCCGCCGCATTTGACGCCGAATCGCCGACCGCGTCAAGTGCCGTCTGTTCCGCTGACGTGTCTATTTGAGCTGACTCGGCGGGTGGCGTCTGTGCCGCGAAGCTCCCGCCGCCGCCGCCGTTGTCTGCACCATGAGTGCTTGGCGTGCCTTCGCCGCGGAGGAAATCCCACGCCTTGCCGATTGCCTCTACCGTCGACAAGATGCCGTCAAAAATATTGTTCGCAACGTCGGCTATTCCTTCAAATGCGCTGATTGCTATCGACTTCGCGCTTTCCCATGCCGCCGACCAATTCCCTTCAAGGACGTTCGATATTAAATTGACTATTCCGGTTATGACATTTGTCAGCGTTGCTAAAATTGTCGCGCCGACATTTATCACCGTCGCCAAAACACCCGCTATTGCCGTCGCTACCGTTGCCAAGGCTCCGGTCACCAGCATTCCCAGTTGTTGCAACGCGCCGCTACTACCCAAGGCGTCGAGGGCCGCCATTAAATTTTCTATTGCGGGTTGCAACGTCTGCAAAGCCGAGCCCAATGCTCCGCTGATTATTCCCGCGATATTACTCAAAACCGGCGCAACCTTTGACCAGTTCTGATAGCAATACAAGCCCGCTAAGGCCAGTGCCATTAACGCCACGCCGACAGGACTAAGCGCGAAGGCAAAGGCCGCTCGTGCCGCGCCCGCTATCGCCGTTGCTATCGAACTAAGCGTTGTGGCGACTGCTCCGGCCGCCCCGCCCAATGTCAGCGAAGCGAAAAATCCTCTGATTGCTACTGCGGCGGCCGCCGCCTTTGCCGATATTGCGCCGAACATTGCACCCCAGCCGCCCAGCGTCGCCGCCCCGCCCAATCCAAACAGGGCTGTCCTCAACGCCGCCAGCCGTCCGATTAAGCCGCCGAGCAATGCCCCAGAGCCTAACGCACTCAACGCCGCGCTTACCAAACCGATTTGCGTAACTATAAAATTCCAGCCCGCGAACGCTAAACTCACTGCCGCCGCCGCGACAATTAATCCGGCCAACGCGCCCGCGATTGCCGCGCATGCTTGCACGACCGCCGGATGTTCTTCCGCCCACTGCGCCGCCGCTGATACCATTGGCGTGAACGCTTCGATTGTCGCCTTGACTGCAGGCAATAACGCTTCGCCGATTCGTTCGCTGAACGCGTCCCATGCCGACTGTAGCATGACCAATGCACCGCGTGTGTCGTCAAGCATTGTTGCCGCTACCTGTTTTGAGTAGCCGTCAGCTGTCCGCAAGCCTTGCACATATTTCATGAAGACTTCGGGGCCTTGGTCGAATAACGCTAACCAGCCCGTCTCCGCGTTGACGCCGAATATCCCTTTGAACGCCGCAAGTTTTTCGTCTTGCGACAAATCTTTTGTCTTCTCGTGCAACTGCATCAACACGCGCGTCATTTTTTCGCCCGACGTTGTCGCGCCGCTCAAGTCAATGCCTAAGCTTTGTATGACTGCCGCCGCTTCTTCCGCTCCTGCCTGCGCGTCCGACAAACTCAAGCCGAGTTTGGCCATTTCTTTCGTCGCAGTTTTGGGCGGGCCCGCCAACCTCAGCAAGCCCATTCGCAACGACGTACCGGCCATTGAACCTTTTATTCCGGCGTTGGCCATCATCATGACCATTGAGGCCGTTTCGTCCAGTGTCGAACCGTATGCCTTCGCGACCGGCGCGGCATATTTCATCGTCTCGCCGAAGTCAGTCAGTCGCGCGTTTGAATTTGT
>CAMZDU010000072.1 GCA_947305445.1 uncultured Selenomonadales bacterium | reverse complement strand
GGCAATGCCTTGATGACCGATGATGATTCCTTTTTGCGAGTCGCGTTCGACGTAAATTGTTGCACGGATAAAAGTTGTGCCGTTGTCGCGCCGAGTGAACTCCTCCAAGTCGACGGCGATTGAATGGGGAACTTCGTCCTGCGTGGCGTGCAAAATTTTTTCGCGAATCAATTCGGCGACAATCAATCGTTCGGGCTGATCGGTGACCATGTCGGCGGGGTAATATTGTGCGCCCGTCGGCAGAAAATTTTTCGTCTCGGTGATGAGTGCATCGACATTGATGCCTTCGGCCGCGCTTATCGGCACGACCGCCGCGAAGTTTCTGCGGGCGGAGTAGTCGGCGATTATCGGCAAAATTTTTTCGCGCTCGATGAGGTCAATTTTGTTGATGACGAGGAGCACCGGCTTTGTCGTCGCCTCCAATCGTTCGAGGATATATTTTTCGCCGCCGCCGAATTTTTCCGTTGCGTCAATGACGAAAAAGATTGCGTCGACTTCGCGGAGCGTACCTTCGGCCGCCTTGAGCATGTACTCGCCGAGCTTGAACTTTGGCTTGTGAATTCCAGGCGTGTCGAGGAAAATTATTTGCGCGTCGTCGTGCGTCAAAATACATTGAATGCGGTTGCGCGTGGTCTGCGGTTTGTCGGAGGTAATGGCGACCTTCTGCCCAATGATTTTATTGATAAGCGTGGATTTGCCGACGTTCGGGCGTCCGATAACCGCGACGAATCCGGATTTGTATTCCATAACAGTTTCCTCAATTTTAGGTAAGTAGAAAATAACTTATAACTTAAAAGGAGCCGCGCTTGCGACTCCCGATTGTATTCAATCCAGAAAATCTTTTAACTTCTTGGAGCGAGCCGGGTGGCGGAGTTTGCGCAAGGCTTTCGCTTCGATTTGACGGATTCGCTCGCGGGTGACGTTGAAACTTTTGCCGACTTCTTCGAGCGTTCTGGCGCGTCCGTCCTCCAAACCGAAACGCAACCGCAGAACATTTTTTTCACGCGGAGTTAAAGTGCCGAGCACGTCTTCGAGTTGCTCTTTAAGCAGCGTGAACGAAGCGGCATCGGCGGGAGCGGGCGCGTCCTGATCTTCGATGAAGTCGCCCAGATGCGAATCATCTTCTTCGCCGACGGGTGTTTCGAGTGAGACGGGTTCCTGCGCAATTTTGCGAATCTCGCGGACGCGGGCAACGTCAATTTCCATCTCCTTGGCAATCTCCTCGTCGGTGGGCTCGCGGCCGTTTTCCTGCAACAGGTTGCGCGAAACGCTGATAAGTTTGTTAATCGTCTCGACCATGTGTACGGGGATACGGATTGTGCGCGCCTGATCGGCAATCGCCCGCGTTATCGCCTGACGTATCCACCACGTCGCATAAGTTGAGAACTTGTAGCCTTTGTGATAGTCAAACTTCTCGACGGCTTTGATGAGTCCGAGGTTGCCCTCCTGAATCAGATCCAAAAAGAGCATGCCGCGTCCGACGTAACGTTTGGCAATCGACACGACCAGCCGCAAATTTGCTTCGGCCAGTTGCTTCTGTGCTTCGGTGTGTTCGACTTCGTCGGGCGACTCCATACGCATGGCCAATTCGCGCTCTTCTTCTGCGGTAAGAAGCGGCACGCGTCCTATCTCTTTCAAGTACATGCGCACGGGGTCATCGATTGAAACGCTGTCGGGGATTAAGTCGATTTCTGCGGCGGGCTTGACGACTTCGTTTTCTTCGTCTCCAGAAGTTTCGGTCATGTCGGTCGAGCCGAGCGAGTCGTCGTGCTCAATCGACGTCGTTTCGAGCGCGAGACCGGCTTCTGCGTTGTCGGCGGCGTCGTCCACAAAATCATTTTCGGTGTCTTCTTCGTCAGTCAGCTTTATGCCCTCGCGCTCGCAGACGGTCAAAATATCGTCGATTTCGTCGGTGTCGTTGGCGGACATGCCCAAGCTTTGCATGATTTTGTCCAAGTCGCTCCAGGTGAGTTTGCCGCCGTGTTGTCGACCTTTTTCAACCAGAATCGAAACAATTTTGGGCATGCGACCTCTGGCAGGTTTGTTCGATTCTTCCGTGTGAGTTTCCGGTTCGGGTGCGGAATGTTTCTTGGCAGAATGATTTTTTTTGGTTCCCGACAGGTTGCCGCTCAAGTCGCTGTTATTCGGCTCGACAGATTTGCTATCTCCTGTCATATCGCAGCCTCCTTTCTGTCAATTAGGAATTTGAAATTGAGAATGAGGAATTGTAAGGCGGTTCGATGAGTCCTAATTAACTTTTAGTTTGTCAATTTGGTGTTTAAGCTCAAGCGACTCGTAAACCATTTTGGCATAAATATCTTCGTCGCTCGAAATATACGCTTTGGCTTGTGCCATAAGCTCGTTATATCTTTTCTTGAGGGCGGCGCGTTTCATGATTTGAATCGAGTCGTTGAAGAGTTGCATTTCGGAAGTGCGCGGGTCGTCCGAGCCGTTCATTAGAATTCGCGACAGCTGAGCGGTTGCCTCGTCACTTAAAATTTCTGCCGCGCCGAATTGGTCGGGACGTGCGCCGCGCTCCACGCAATTTTTAATGTAAGCTATAATTTCTTTATGCGCCGCCGAAAAATTTTCATTCGACACGACTGCCAACACATATTCCAGCATGTCGGGTTCGTGCCAAATCATGCGCAAAATCACTTCGCAGGCCTCGCGGATTGTCGGCTTGGATTCTTCGGCAAGTCGCGGACGTTTGACGGCGGAGGATTTTTTTTCAGGCTCGTCGGCCGTTGTCTGCTCCGACTGTTTCAAAAATTTATTCCATGCGTCGATAACGAGCTGTTCGTCGAAAACGAGTGCGGAGGCAATTTTTTTCGTGTACTCGTTACGGGTGACGGAGTCGGTAATTTTGACGACGACCGGCAAAATTTCCTGCAAAGCCCTAATTTTTCCTTGAACCGTGTCGAGTTCGGCGCGGGCAAGGACGTACTTCATACGGTAATCAATCAGCGTCGCCGCGTTTTGCGTCAGCTTGTCGAAGGCCGTTTTGCCGTGCTTGCGAATGAATTCGTCGGGGTCTTTGCCGTCGGGAACCTTGACAACAAAAACTTCCGCGCCCTCCGCCTGAACAATCGGCAACGCCCGAACTGTGGCGCGTTGACCGGCTTCGTCGCTGTCGTAGCAGAAAATAATTTTTTTCGCGTAACGCAGAATCAATTTTGCATGCTCCGGCGTGAAGGCCGTACCCAACGTGGCGACAACGTTTTTAACGCCCGCGCTGAACAGGGAGATTGCGTCCATGTAACCTTCGACGACGATTGCCGCGCCCGCCGCGTTTATCGCACGAGCCGACTTGTCAAGGCCGAAGAGCAAATTTCTTTTGTTGAACAGCACGGTTTCCGGCGTGTTTAAATATTTCGGTGCAGTGTCGTCGTCCGATTGAAGAATTCGTCCGCCGAAGCCGACAACGTGCCCGTGAATGTCAGCAATCGGAATCATCACGCGTCTTCGGAATCGGTCGTAGTAGCCGGAAGAATTTTTTCGCTTGGCGACAAGTCCGACGGCCTCCAGCTGTTGCGGCGTGAAATCCTGACGAGTGAATCTGTTGACGAGATTTTCCCACTCGTCCGGCGCAAAACCGAGCTTGAACGTTTCAATCGTTTCTGCACTAATTCCACGCCCCGCAAGATATTTCCTGCCGACTTCGCCGCGGGCTGTTTTGATTAAACATTCGTGATAAAAATCCTGCGCCAGTTCGTTGAGTTTGAGTAAAATTTTTTCTTCACGACGGCGGCGATCCTCTTCCGGCGAAAGTTTTCGCGCAGGCAATTCGATGCCCAATCGCCCGGCCTGAAGTTTAATCGCCTCGAAATATTTTACGTTTTCAATGAGCGACAGGAACTTGAAGACGTCACCGCCCGCGCCGCAACCGAAGCAATAAAAAAGTCCCTTGTCGGCGTTCACGGTGAACGAGGCGGTTTTCTCGTTGTGGAAGGGACAACGCCCCCAGTAACGGCCGCTCTTTTGCGTCAACGGCACGTACTGCGACACCACGGAGTAAATATCCGACCGCTCGCGCACGCGTTCGACAAATTCGTCAAGTTCCGAACTTCGCAATGCTTTCAACCTCCGTGGCGTTTATATTCCCCGCGTGTCGTCAATTTCCTTTCGACGCGCAAGAATTTTTAAGTTAATTTCATTTAATGCCGCGGCAGGGAATGGTGAACAGTTTGTGAATTCGATCTACCGTTAAAAATTTAATGGGGGTTGCCGGCAACCGCACTTGATGCGAAAATCGACAACCCCTGATTATTTACGAAAATTTTTTCCACGCGGCAACGAGTTCACGGGCGGCGCGTTTTGGATTGTCCGCGCCCGCAACCGCCGACACCACGAAGAAGCCTTGAACTTTTGTGGCGGCCAATGCGGGAATATCGTTTAGTTTGACGCCGCCGCCCACAACTGTCGGCCGCGGACTGACTTTGACAAGCGCGGCCAGTTCGTCGAAAGTGTGCGTGATAAATTTTCCGTCGGCAGTTTTACCCGCGTCAAGTTTGGTCGGCGTCGCGTGGAGCGGTCCCGCGCCGAAGTAATCAATCTGCGAAACGTCAGCGTTCTTTACGTAGTCGATAAGCTCTTGCGTGCGTGCGCTCAGTCCGACGACCGAATCTTCGCCGAGGTATTTTCTGCACACCTCGACCGGGATATCGCTTTGTCCCACGTATACGCCGTCGACTTTAATACCGCGCTCCCGTGCCGCCAACACGACATCAAGTCTGTCGTCGACGAGCAAGGCAACCGAATCACTCTTGCCGAGCCGACGAATGGCCGTAGCGGATTTTTCCAGAATCGAAATCATCTCGCGGGCAGTGGCGACCTTTGAGCGGATTTGTACGCAGGTGAAGCCTTCGTCAACGGCGGCCGCAACAACCTCTTCGACAGGCCGCGTACAATTTTCCGGACCGACAACCAGATAAGCCGATATGTCAAGCCGTTCGCGAATGTTCATGCACTCACCGTTACTGAGAATTTATAAAAATTTATAAAAGCTCTTTATACGTTATGGAGCAGTTATGTTCAACATAAAAGTTTGCAGTAACGGTTTTCACCTCCTTATAATTTTTTTAGGCTTTATAGGTTTTTTATAACTTTTCTTTAGCTGTTAGAAGCCTCCTTGAGTGCCGCGTTAAGTCTGTCGAGTTTGCCGTTCATTGTGTCGACAAAGCCCGGACGTATGTCGGCTTTAAGGACGACTTCGGTGCGAATGCCGCGTTCGGCCAGCACAAATGTTGCACGCTTGACGACGTCCATGACGGCATCCCAATCGCCTTCAATCTCCGTGAACATTGACGACGTTTTATTCGGCAAGCCCGATTCGCGAATGACACGCACGACTTCGGCGACGTGTCTGCCAAGTTCCGCGCCGGTACCGACGGGAGATATGGCCACGGCAATCAGTGTATTCATGTCGCCACCTCACAGCCCGAAGTTAAAGTTAAACATGTTCTCAAGCGAGCCGACCACGCGGAAATTTTCGGAGACATCTTCGGCAGTCAATTCGTACAGATTGTCCAGGAAATTTATTTTAAAACTTGCGGGCGCGTTGAATTCTGCCGCCGCCTTCGTGCCCGCCAAATTAAACATGGTCGTCGCCGTCAAGGCCGCAATAAACGGAGTGGCGACCGTCAAATAAATCGCCATGATGCCGCCGAGTGCACAGCCGCTACCGGTTATTTTGGTGGACAGTATAGAGCCGCCCGCGCAAAGGATAATCTGTTCGCCGTCGGTTACCAAATCTTCTTCACCGGAGACCGCGACCGCTCCGCCCGTGAAGGTAGCCAGCGCGACAGCCGAAGTTTTGGCCGAAGAAACTTTTTCTGTCGAGTCGACGCCGCGAACTTGTCCCGCGTCCGTCGTTATCAGTTGCCAGAGTTTTGCCAACGCGATTATTTCCGATGCGTTCCCGCGAATTATTGAAGGCTTGAATTCTTTCAACTGCGTTAAAATTTTTGTGCGCAAACTTGATAGGCCGATGCCAACCGGGTCGAGCACCCACGGCGTCCGATTGTCATACAAAGCCCGCGCCGTTCGCGGTAATGTCTCTTCGTAGAAGGGCATTGCCGTACCCATGTTGACGTAAAATGCCGGCGCGACCTTGGCGATTGATTCGCTCTCGTCAGCCAGATAGAGCATTGCCGCCGAGCCTCCGACCGCCAGTTGCGCATTTGCAACAAAATCCTGCGTGACGGTGTTTGTTATTGACGGTGCCAGCGGATTTTTTTCGCGCACTTCTTCGACCGCACGTGCCATTGCCTCGCGCATTTGTTGTTCAGTCAAAATGATCACTCCTCAAATTTTTAATCGAG
>CAMZDU010000071.1 GCA_947305445.1 uncultured Selenomonadales bacterium | reverse complement strand
GGTTTAGGGCGGCGGCCTGAAACGACAAAATTTTTTCCGCAGAAGCCGCGCTCACGTTGCCGACGGGCGTCACGGGCTGAAGTATCAGCAAAATTTTCGGATCGACGCTTGCGACCAAATCGACTGCCGATAAAAATTCTTCACGCGTCGACGAATCCGCCACGATAATTTTAACGTACAAGTCCTTCGTGTGCGCGAGGTACAGAAATTTTTCGTGGAGGTCGAAAAAATTTTTTCCAATGCTCGGCAACTTGATGTCCATGCTGATTATGTCGACGACGTCCAAAATTTTTTCAAGCTCGTCAGGGAGCGTACCGTTCGTCTCTAGAAAAATTTTCACGCCGAAATTTTTAACCGCGCTTGCGACTTCGCGCACGAATTGCCAATGCAAAAGCGGTTCGCCGCCCGTGAAACTCACCGCTTGAGTCGGAACGGCATCACAAAAATTTTTCACGACTTCGGCGACGCGTACGGCTTCCAGCGGATTTTTTTCGTCGCGGAAAATTCCGGAGCCCGCCGCCGTCTCGATACGACAAAAAATTGCGCGGCTAAAGTTCGTGTCGCAATAGGCGCAGTTAAGATTACAATCGGCCGTCCGCACGAAAATTTGTCGACAGCCAAGATATTTTCCCTCGCCCTGCACCGACGAGAAAATTTCAATGACGTTCGCGCTACTCATCGAGCGAATAAGTCACACAGGAGTTGGGCGACTCGTGAACTTTGACGGCGTGCAGTTTCGTCGAGCCGCCGAAAATTTTCGACGTGGCCAGTCGCTCAAAAATTTTTCGGGCAAGATTTTCAGCCGTGGGATTTTCTTGCGCGAAAGTCTCCAGCTCGTTGAGAAATTGGTGGTCGAAGTCGTCAAGCACTTTGTTAAGCTCCGACTTGAGAATTTTAAAATCGATTAACATGCCGAGCCGGTCAAGCTCCTTGCCGCGCACCAAAGCTTCGACCGTCCAGTTGTGGCCGTGCAGACGAGCACATTTGCCGTCGTAACCGCGAATAAAATGCGCCGCTTCGAACGCCGCGCAAACACTTATCTCGTACAAATTAAATCCTCCCGTTAGTTGAAGCTGTTTATTAATTTTACTTCCAAATAATTAATTCAATGCCGAAAAATTATCATGCTACGTTCTCTTTGTCAACGAGTCATTGCGACGCCACCAAATGTCGCCGATGTTTGCAAGTTGTAATCGTCAACCTTGACGAAAGCGTGGCGGCGGTTTAGAATTGCAACCAGCTTTGCAATTAACAATCGAGGTGATTTTTTCATGGGACATTCCCCCGTAACGACGAACCCGTTGATTATCATGATGATCAATATGACGGTGGTTTTCATTGTGCTCGTCGTGCTGATGTATCTTATCAAGTTAATCCACATAATCGACCCGACAAAAGTCAAAGAAACTCCCGAACAGCCGGCTGACGACGAGGATCTACCGCTTGTTCCCGTCAAGTCGTCGGAAGCGGCAGAATCACCCCCGCCCGTCGAGGAGGGAATCCCACCCGAAATTATTGCGGCAATTTCGGCGGCGGTGACGGCTTACGGTTTCGCCGGTCAAGTCAAAGCCGTGCGCATACTCAATCACGAGGGCACACCGTGGCGGGCGTCGGCAAGATTCAACACGTTGGCTCGCAAATGAAAGGAGTGATTCACTTTGGAAGCTTTAAATGCGTTCAGCGTATCGCTCCAGGCCGTGTGGAATGACAGCGGCTTTTCGGCGTTCACTGCGGGCAACGGAATTATGATCCTCGTCGGACTGTTGTTGCTGTATATGGCTTTCGTCAAGGAGTTTGAACCGCTGTTGCTCGGTCCTATTGCTTTCGGTTGCATACTGGCCAATTTTCCCAACACCGGATTTTTCGGCGAAGAAATGAACGTCATGAAGGCGATTAACTTCGGCATCACCAATGAAATTTTTCCGCCGCTGATTTTTTTGGGCATAGGAGCAATGACTGACTTCAGCCCGCTACTTGCCAGACCGTCGACACTTCTTTTGGGCGCGGCGGCTCAAATCGGCGTGTTCGTCGCGCTTGGCGGAGCAATGCTTGTCGGTTTCGACGTACACGAGGCGGCGGCAATCGGTATCATAGGCGGCGCGGACGGCCCGACGTCAATTTATCTTTCGACAAAACTGGCTCCGCATCTTTTGGGCGCAATCGCGGTCGCGGCTTATTCATATATGTCGCTCGTGCCGCTGATTCAACCGCCGATTATGAAACTTATGACCACGCAAGCCGAACGCGAAATCGTCATGAAGGAATTGCGCCCCGTCACCAAATTTGAACGCGTCGTATTTCCAATCGTCGCAACGATCTTTATAAGCTTGCTTCTGCCTCCGATAGCCGCTCTGCTCGGCTGTTTGATGTTGGGCAATCTGTTCCGCGAATCGGGCGTCACCGACAGACTCAGCGACACCGCGCAAAATTCGCTGATTAACATCGTCACGATTTTCCTGGGCACGGGCACCGGCATGACAATGAGTGCCGAAGGCTTCCTGCGTGCGGACACGTTGCTGATTATCGCGCTCGGTCTGGTTGCGTTCATGGGCGGCACTGCCGGCGGTCTCGTTTTCGGAAAGATCATGTGTAAAGTCACGGGCGGCGCAATTAATCCGCTCATCGGCTCGGCGGGCGTATCGGCCGTGCCAATGGCGGCGCGTGTCAGTCAGCTCGTCGGCATGAAATCCAAGCCTGGCAACTATCTCCTCATGCATGCAATGGGACCCAATGTCGCGGGTGTTATAGGTACTGCGGTCGCGGCGGGCACCATGCTCGCCATGTTGAAGTAGCTTTTTCATCAAATTCTAAAGTTTGACGGGCAGTCGGTCTGCTATAATTCGATTAACGCATAACGTGTTTTGTTCGATAAACTTTGGGAGAAAAATTTACGGAAAGGAGACCGATTAACCATGAAAGATTTCACCTTTGACTTGCTACGATTCGACGGCGACGATACAACCGCAACTGTCAGCACCTACAACGAATTTAAAACCGCTCTCGACAACACCTCAATAACAACAATCAAGTTGTCGGCTGACATCACGGGTCAAGCATTCACCATCGCTACCGGCAGAAATATCACGCTGGATTTTAATGGGAAAACTTACACCGTCAGCAGCGGTTCGATAAATCTTGCGGCGAGTTCCAATGTCACGTTCACGGACGGAACAATTTCTTCCTCGCAAAATATAAGCAACAGCGGCACGCTCACGATTGATAATATGACGCTAAGCGGCAACGGATATTTGACGTCAATCAGCAACGGCGGCGTGACCGTAACCGGTGCCAACACTTTAAAAATCTCAAGCGGCAGTGATACTTACACGCTGGAGAACGGTGTTAAAATTAAATCAACCGCCGGCTCAATGACGTTGCAAACTTCCGAAGAAAAGACGGCAACCGTAACGTTGACAAACAGCTCGTCGTCGTTCACGGATTCGACTGCAAGCCCCGCTACAATTTGCACCGGACAGAACATGACGTTCGCTTACAGCGAAAGCGGCGAACTCAGCGTAACCGACCTCGCCAACAATTGCACTTTCAGCATATCGACGAGTACCAACGACAAAGTAACTTACAGCGTTAAGGGCAACGGAATGCTCGCCACTGCGGCGGACGGCACAACAAAAATTTGGAGCGGCGACGAAATTACCCAGAGCAGTTCGCTCACCACGACGAATTTGGCGACGGAAAATAACTATACGTCGGCATTTACAATCAGCGACGCCAAATTGACAATTTCCAAAAGTGCCTTGAAGGTTATGAGCGGCACCGAAGCTCTCATCGTCGACGAGTCGGATTTTTCCACAACCTACGGCAAAATAATCAAAGTCGACGAAACTTCTTATAAACTCGAAAAGACCGATTCGGGTGACAACGAGCTTGACGGCGGCATCACCATAAGCGACGGATTGACGGTTCAGTTTGCCGAAGGTTTTAACGGCACAACGATTACCGTCAGTTCAACCGTCTTCAAGACGACCGGCGACAACGCTTACACCGTCAGCGGTAGCGAGCAAGTCTCCGTCAACGGTTCGACGGCCGTCAGTTTGCAGAGCGGCACGATTATAACTTCAGTTGAAGCTCAATCGATCACTGCCGGCGACTACACGGTCAGCGGCTACAAAGGCGGCAACGACGGCATTACCGTATCGTTGAGCGGCTCGAATGTCGTCGTTGGCGACATTGACGCGGGCGAGAGCGTGAAAGTCGGCTCTACCGAATATTATCGCGACGACTTGGGCTTGCGCACGGGCACCAATAAAATTTACACGGGAGACGTCACAGTCACTTCTTACGGTGACGGATTCGCTGTGAATCTGGACAATCTGGAAGACGGCTTCAGTACGTTTATTCAGCCTGACAACAAGACGCTCGAAATCGGCACGACGAACACTATTCCCGCCGTCGTCATTGACAAAGACCCGAGCTCAACCGCCAGCGAAATTACCAAGTACGCCGAACTTAAAGTCGACAGCATCAACAACGCTTACAATTTGACGACCGTCACAGGCGGCGATGCTAGTGCTTTTCAAAGTGCGGTTAATACAGTCAGTTTGACGAGCGGCGACGTCACGATTAACAAGTCTCTTATCGGCGACGAAATGACAATCGTCACGTCGGGCGGCGCAAAATTTATCGTCACGGCAAGCAGTACAACTTTCACCGTCAGCGCGACTGATGACGCTCCAAAAGTCGAGGGCGCGACGGCTTTGACTTTGCTTGACGGTACAATCACCACCGACACCGGCAGTCAGACGATAACAATCGGCGCAAACACACTCGTCGTCACCTCCAGCACGAACGGTATGACAGTCACCGCTACGACTGAAGGCACGACGACCACTTTCACCGTCACGGCCGCGGCGAACGACAGCTTCACTCTCGGCGGCAAAGCTTACACTATTGATTCCAAGAGTGACGGCATTACTTTTACCGTCACCGACACGGGAATCACGCTAAACGAATTGGAGACGACCGACAGCGACGTTTTCACTTATGACGGCGTCAACTACTCTGTGCGCGGCGCGGGCTTCATCAAATCCGAAAACGGAACCTACAGCATTTGGACGGTGAACAATAGTCACTCGTTGACGGGCGGCACGCTTTCCGTTGAAAGTCTCGGCACGGGAGAGCATTGGCACGGAGTGGCGACCGTTGACGACGATACAGATTCCGCGACGATTTCTGCGTTGACGAGTTCGCCGGTTACTCTCGTCGGTGCCGACGACTTCGCCAAGACTTACGGAACGCTTACAAAAAACGACGGCGTCTATCAAATCTCCACCGTTGACAGCACAGAAAAACTTGCGAGCTTGCAAGTTGACGGCGTAGTCTCAATGAGCAACGACTTGACGGGCGTGACGCTCACTTCGTCCGTTGCCACACTCACCGTCACCGACGACAGCAATGACGGCTATCAAGTCACACTCACGAGCGGCGCGGGTGCGGCGGCTTCAGTCAGCGCGGGCGATAAAGTTTCGTTAATCGCAGGTACGTTGCAAGCCGATTCGCAGGTCACGGCTACCGTCCTCGACAGCGTTATCACCGCTCAAGAATCGACGACGCTCACCATTGCCGCGAATTCTTCGGACGCCACAATCAGCAATCTTGCACAAAACGACAGCTTTGCCATTGACGACGCGGGCAGTTACAAGCTTACAGTCATCGGTCTCATTAACGACAATCAACAGTACCTGCTCGGCTCGAAAGAGGGCACCGTCAAACTTTCCGAGATTGGCGACACCAGCGACACGACTCGTTGGGGCTCGTTGATTTCGGCGGGCGAATTGACAATTACTTCGTCTACGGAAAACGCGCTCATCGTCGACGACGCGAGCAATCCGAAAACTCTCTATGCAGATTACGCCGCGGCAAGCTCGTTGCTCAGCAAATCCAGCGGCGGCGAAAAGTGGAATCCGAACAACACCATTAACATAGACGACACGACCGTTAAGCTTACCGCCGACTTTTCGGGCGCTATTATTTACGGCCTCCAATCGAAGGCAAGCTTAGCCGTCACCGAAAATAAAACTTTCACCATCAGCGATATTCACACGGGCGCGACACTCGACGCGAACAACATCAGCTTGACGGGCGGCACAGTTTCCTTGACGAGCACGTCACAAACTGTCAGCACGGAGGGCGGCATTGTTAAGAGCGCGAAAGATCTCACCGTCATTGTCGACGGCGAGAACACGTCTATCGGCGCGATTGATGTAAACGACACTTTCACCGTCAACGACGTCAAGTATACCGACTATCAAGTCGGCTTAATGGATTCGAGCGACAAACTTTACACCGGCACCGGGTTTAGCGACACGGTGGCGGTTACTTTGCTTTCAGC
>CAMZDU010000070.1 GCA_947305445.1 uncultured Selenomonadales bacterium | reverse complement strand
TTCGACGGGATATTTTCCGCCGGCAGTTTCGCCGCTGAGCATGATAACGTCCGCGCCGTCGAGAATCGCATTGCCCACGTCGGAAACTTCTGCACGGGTCGGGCGCGGATTAGTCGTCATGCTCTCCAACATTTGCGTTGCGACGACGACGGGTTTACCGACCGCGTTACATTTTTTGATGATGTTCTTCTGGATAATGGGCACGTCCTCGGCGGGAATTTCGACGCCCAAATCACCGCGGGCAACCATAATGCCGTCACTGGCCGCGATAATCTCGTCGATGTTGTTGACGCCCTCAAGGTTTTCGATTTTGGAAATAATTTCCATGTGGCCGCCGTTTTTGGAGATGAGATTGCGAATTGCTTCAACGTCCGAGGCACGCTGAATGAAACTGGCCGCGACGAAGTCCATGTCGTTTTCTATGCCGAAGAGAATGTCGCGTTCGTCCTGTTCGCTGACGGCGGGCAAACCCAACGATACACCTGGCGCGGCGACGCGTTTGCGGCTACTCATTTTGCCGGAGTTTAAAATCGTCGTGTGAATGTCCTTGCCGACGATGGCCTCAATGCGCAATTCTACAAGTCCGTCGTTGAGCAGAAGTTTGTCGCCGACTTTAACTTCAGTGTAAAGCAATTTGTGCGTGACGGACGCTTTTTTTTCGTCGCCTTGGATGTCGTCGTTGACGAGCACGAATTTGTTACCCTCGACAAGTTGAACCGCGCCGTCTTTGAATTCGCCGAGCCGCATTTCCGGTCCCTTCGTGTCCAAAATCAACGAAATGATTTTGCCGGAAGTTTTTGCGGCCGCCTTCACCGCGTCAATGCGTTTCTTGTGGCCGGCGTGGTCACCGTGCGAGAAGTTGAAGCGGGCAGCGTTCATGCCGTTGGCAATCAGACCTTCGATAACGCCCGGCGCATCGGTTGCGGGTCCTTGCGTACAGATGATTTTGGTCTTCTTAAGCATAGCTCGTACCTCCGTATCGGGAATTAATCCGTTGTGCTTAGTGTGTGTTGATAAATTCACCACAACGCGCTTGGCGGATTCATTTTACCAATACACCCTAACGAATCGATTATTGCCATTGTATATGAAAAATTTTCCCGTTGCAATAAAAAAATCTCCCGCCGAAATTGTTCAACGGGAGAAAAATTTTTTTCGATTGAATCATTGTTTAACGGGCGTCGGATTCGCAAGCTTGCCTTTCAGCTCGCGAACTTCTTTGTCGTAATTTATAAGCCGCTGTCGATAGGTGTGAATCGCGCTGTAAATGTAGGAGAAGAACGGCACGAAGTCCTTGCAATATTTGCTGAGCTCCTTGCGAACGAGGCCTTCAAGCTGCGCGGGCGTGTACTTGTCGTAAAATCTCTGCGTCCAAATCAAATGTTGCTGAATTATATAATCAATCGGCAACTGACGGTAATTAGGATTTTTGATAAAGAATTCGTACTGCTTCATGAAGTCGTCTAGCACTTTGGAGCCTTCGATCATCAGGTGCGTCAGCGCGTGCAACGACGCCTCAATCGAAACCATTTTGCGTGTTATGGAGTTCGGGTTGTGGCGGTAAATGTACATGATATTCGGCACGCGGACAATGCGCGGCGCGGTGCACACGACTTTAAAGTAGAAGACAATGTCCTCGCTCGTCAGCAGGTTGTCGAAGTGCAAATTCCTTTCCATGATGTAATCACGGCGATAAATTTTGTTGTGCACCCAGCCGAAGAAACGACCCTGGTAAAACATTTGTACGCGCTTAGCAAGGTTGTCGGTTTCAAGCATCGGCTCCTTGCAGAAGCCGCCTTTTTCCTTGCTGAAAGTCGTAAACTTCGTCTGCGGCGTGACGTCGATGACTTGGTTTTCAGGGAAGTAGACTTGCTCGGTGTGCACGACGTCCGCCTGCCACTTCTCGCCGATTGAAATAAGTTCGGCCATGGCGGTGGGCGTGTACATGTCGTCGCTGTCGAGGAAGGCTATATATTTTCCGCGGCTCATGCGTATACCGGTATTGCGCGGCTCACTGGCTGCGCCGGAATTTTTCATATGACGCACAAGTTTAATGCGACTGTCCTGCTTGGCCATCTCCGTGACGATTTTAACGGTGTCGTCGGTGGAGCAGTCGTCCACGCAAATAACTTCAAGGTCGCGGAACGTCTGATTCAGCACACTCATCACGCACGACTGAATGTAGCGTTGAGAATTGTACATCGGAATAATGACCGATACGCCCGGCAGTCGCGGAATGTTCACGGCTGTTGCGGGCATTTTAGGTGCTTGCGGCGCGTTCTTTGCCGCCAATTTTTTTTGAATCTTATTTTTCTGATTGGACATGTTAACTCTCCGTATCATAAAAAAATTTTTGCGGCAAAACTATAGCACAGCTACTTTGAAGTTGCAAACCCTAGCCGTAAAAATTTCTGTGTGCATGTCGAAAGTTGCAAGTCACGTCGCGACGATTGAGACCGTTTGACGACGATTGAAGCCGTCAATTTTCCGCGGGGTCGTCGAAGCCGATAATCCACGTCGCGACAAATCCGACAACGTAAGCCACAATCAGCCCGACGAAGTAGACGGGAACATTGTTTGTCGTTGCGGCCAGCGGCAAGCCCGAAATACCCAATGTAGCCGCACCGACCGTGAAAGTCGCTTGAACCGCTCCGCCGAATGCGCCGCCTATGCACGCGCCGATAAACGGTTTAAACAGCGGGAACGTCACGCCGTAAATCAGCGGCTCGCCCACGCCCATAATGCCGACCGGCAACGCGGAAGCGATTGTCTTCTTTAGGAAACGATTTTTCGTCTTGAAGTAGACTGCGATTGACGCGCCGACCTGTCCCGCGCCGGCCATTGCCAAAATCGGCAATAAAATCGTCACGCCGAACTGAGAAATTAAATCCACGTGAATGGGCGTCATTGCCTGGTGAATGCCCAGCATTACCAGCGGCAACCACACGCCGGCCAAAATGAATCCTACCGCCGCGCCACCCGAGTGCACTGCCGTCGTCGCCGCCGCGCCGATTGCGTCAGACAACGCGCCGCCTATCGGTTGCAACAGGAAGATTGCCGCCGTGCCCGCGATTAAAACCGTAACCAGCGGCGTCAAGAACAGGTCGAACATTTCGGGAATGATTTTGTGCAAACGTTTTTCAAGCCACGCCGCGAACGCCGCAACGATTATCACGGAGATGACACCGCCTCTGCCGGGAACGAATGCGTTGCCGAAAATGTTTACGTCGGCAAGAGCGGGATGCGTCATTAACGCCGCGAGCACGCCGCCGATTATCGGGGTGCCGCCGAAAATTTTTGACGCGTTAATACCGATGAATAAGTTCATGCCCCAGAAAACCGCGTTGCCCGCAACAGCCAGCAATTTAATAATCGGTTCGTCGGCGAGCGCGGGAGACATTTTTATCAGCACGCCGACAATGCCGGTTATCAGACCGCACGCGATAAATCCTGGTATCAACGGCGTAAAGATACTCGCAATTTTTTTGAAGAACAATTTTATCGGCGTGGCGTTGCGTGCGCGGATTTTCTCGTGCAGAGCTTTGCCGTTGCCGATTTTTACTTCGCCGGCTTTTACGTTTTTTGTCGCGTCCAAAATTTGATTGACGGCATTTGTGACGGAAGTCGCCCTGCCCGCGCCGAGGATAACCTGCACTTCGTCGCCGTCTACATTTACGCCGAGTACGCCGTCAATTTTCTTGAGCGCGTCAATCATGTAGTCGTTGCATTCGATAAGGCGCAGGCGCAAGCGCGTCATGCAGTTCGTCGCACTCAAAACATTTTGCTTACCTACCGTGTCCAAAATATTTTTCGCGAGCTCGTCAATGTTAATCGTAATCGTCTCCAATCAATAGAAGGGCTCGAAATATCCCCAACGCACTTCAGAGTTGTAATAGGAGCCGGGTGTTTCGTCATAAGTCACGCAAAATCTGTAGTAACCCGTCGGGTCGCCGCGAGCAATGTTATCGTCAATCTGCGGGTCAAAAACATACTCCACGCCGTTAATCGCAATGACGCACCAGATGTGGCCGGTGTAGCCTCCGTCGGCACGAGCCGTTTGCCCGTAAACCGTGTAGCAGTTCAAACCGATTGCCCGCGTGAGCGCGGCGAACGCGCAAGAATAATCGTCGCAAGCTCCGACGTGCCCGACGAGCATGCCGTAAGCGCGGGCGGTGCCGTTCGCTTCGGGGAAGTCGAGCCGCAAAACATTGTCGCCATAGCTGCAAGTGTCAATCAAATAATCGTAGCAGGCCAAAACTTTTTCATAAGTCGACATGCCGTCGTGAGTTATTCGCGCCAAAGTTTGTTGAACGGCCGCATCACAATAGTCGGCACCGCTTGAAGTCGGATACAGCGGCGCGTTGCTTAGCAGATACTCCGCGTCGGAAGCTTTGGCCGAACTCGTCAGCAACAGCAATACCGCCGCGCACGTCAATAAAAATTTTTTCATCGTACACCCTCCGCCAACCACTCAGACCACGGCAAGCCGATTTGCTCGGAGCGCGTCCCCTGCACAAATTCGTAGAACAGCCGAATTTTTTTTGCACGGTCGCGAGCCATGCGCGAAGACCAATCGTCGCCTTCCGGTTCAAGCAAAAGATTCGTGCCGCCCAACAGATATTGTCGCCGACAAATTTCTTCCAACGACAGCTGCGGATTCTTCATGATGTCATACATGACAAGGAAAGTCGTCGTGCGGCCGTGACCGGCGTGGCAATGGAAATGCAACCACGCGTCTGCGGGGAGCATGACGACGAACGACACGAAGTCATCGACGATTTCGGGCGCGGGAAATTGCATATCCGCCGCCGCAAATCGTATGTAATACAAATCAAGTTCTTCGACAACATTTTGCTCCGTCTGAATCACACGCGGGACAATCGTCACGGGCTTGAAAAGTTGCGTGTCGGCTTTGCCCAGCGGCTTGAAGGTCGTCTCAACGCCGCGCAGGTCGCAAAGTTGTTCGCGTTCGCTCAAAATAACTTCGTGTGAATTTTTTCCGGCGTTTCCGGCGTTGTGTTCGACGTGCCAACTGACCGGCAACGAATTCACAAAGCCGTGAGTCTCCTGTCGCAAGTCGACGATAAAAATTTTCGCGTCGGGATTAATCTCGCGGATTTTGTCGCGAAGCGTCGTAATTGCCGCCGGCGACGGTTGAGCACTTGCCGAAACGTACAACTTATCCAAACCTTTGCGCGTCGGTTTTTTGCCGCGAACGTCGACGTGCCAATCATCGGTCATCAGTCGAAAATTTCTCGGCTCGGCGGAGGAAGTGCCGTCAAGCCGCCAAGTGCCTTCAGATTTTTTTGCGTCGGCCGCAGAAAAAATTATTATGCCCATCAGCACAACCATCGCGCCGACAAAAATTTTCTTAGCCAAAAAGTATTCACCTCGCAAAATTATTCAAGCTGACTAATTCTGGCAACGGAAAATTTTTCCTGCCGACGTTGCGCAGGATAATCGCCTCGACAAACGAATCAATCATGCGGAGGCGGTTGACATGATAAGACAAAAAAAATCCGCGCTCATGAAGGCGACGGACTTGCTTGCCAAGCAGGAGCAAAGCTCGACGGTTTTGCGGCGAAAGTTGCTCGCCCGCGATTACGACGCCGCCGAAGTGGACGACGCGCTTGCAAAACTCAAGCATTATAATTATTTGGACGATGCGGAAGCTTGTCGGCGGCAGTTTGAAAATTTTTACTCGGACGGCAAGTTGAGCGTGCGACAAATTTCGGCGAAACTTTTTCGGCGCGGCTTCGACAAAAATTTTATAGAGCAACTTATCCCCGCGGACGCCGACGAACACGACCTGCTTGTTGCGGAAAAATTGCTTGCAAAAAAATTTTCGGCCGCGACTTTCGAGCGAAATAAAGCTCGGCAATTTTTGGCGGCTCGCGGTTTCGGCGGGGATATTGTCTCGTCAGCCGTGGAAAATTTTCAGCGCGACAACTCGTAAAGAAAAAATATAGTCACGATGAACAGCACAGGAAAAGTGATTATAAATATCGGCAACAAATCGGATAGGAGGTCGCGCACTTCGGATCTTTTACCGTTGCGCACGGCGTCAAGCAAATCGTAGCGCAACTTGTCAATCGTCCTGTTGATGTCGCGCACTTGGCGGCGAATCTCCTCGTTCTCGTAAGCAATCTTGTCGAGTTTATAAGTCAGCACGTCGAGTTCGTTTTTAAGTTTGTGGCGTACGGTCTCAAGTTCGCCGTTAAGTTTTTTGCTCGTCGTCGTGAGTTCGCGCAATTCGTTTTGAATTTCGCCGCCGTCAGCCGATTTCAAGTCAGTCATGAAAATCGCTCCTTCCGCGCCGATTGTATCACAGAAAAATTTTTTTCAATAT